>NZ_JAXCIS010000055.1:0-18841 GCF_034044025.1 Pseudomonas sp. SED1 | reverse complement strand
TTTTGCGCTGTTCAAAAGTGAGCCGCTGTAAGAGCGGAACCAATAGCGGCCCTGACCGCAGCAACGGATATACACCCCCAACCGCCCAAACCCCTCCCAAGATGGCAAGTTGAACTCCACTCAGGTTTACTACTCCCTGAGTAACCGTTCCACCGGCCCCAAACGCCGGTCATCAAGGCCACCGAATGGACAAATACACCCCCCACACCTGGCAGCCCCACGAACGCCCGAGCCTGCCGGGCTCGCCGTCGACGCCGCTGCATTCCACCCGCAAACGCTGGGCCTACGCCCTCGTCGGCGTACTCGTGGCAATCACCGGTGGCCTCGGCAACTCGCTGGTGATCGCCAACCTTGTGTACCTCCAGGGCGCCCTGGGCGCGACGACGGCCGAGATGGCCTGGCTCCCCGCCGCCTACGTCATGACCAACGTCTCAATGAACCTGCTGCTGGTAAAATTCCGCCAGCAATTCGGCCTGCGTGCATTCACCGAAGTGTTCCTGGTGCTCTACGCCCTGGTCACCTTCGGCCACCTGTTCGTCAACGACCTCAGCTCGGCCATCGCCGTACGCGCCGCCCACGGCATGGTCGGCGCCGCCCTCAGCTCCCTGGGCCTGTACTACATGATCCAGGCCTTCCCCGCAAAATGGCGGATGAAAGCCCTGGTGCTCGGCCTCGGCACTGCGCAACTGGCATTACCCCTGGCCCGATTGTTTTCCGAAGACCTGCTGCAAATCGCCGAATGGCGTGGCCTGTACCTGTTCGAACTGGGCATGGCGCTGACCTGCCTGGGCTGCGTATTCCTGCTCAAGTTGCCCCCGGGCGACCGCTTCAAGACCTTCGAAAAACTCGACTTCCTCACCTTCGCCATCCTCGCCACCGGCGTCGCCTTGCTCTGCGCGGTACTGTCCCTGGGCCGTATCGACTGGTGGCTGGAAGCGCCGTGGATCGGCGTGGCGTCGGCCTGCTCACTGGTGCTGATCATGGCCGGCCTGGCCATCGAACATAACCGCTCCAACCCGTTGCTGATGACCCGCTGGCTGGGCAGCGGGGTGATGATTCGCCTGGCGCTGGCGGTGGTCCTGATTCGCATGGTGCTTTCGGAGCAGTCCACCGGCGCCGTCGGCTTCATGCAAATGCTGAACATGAGCAACGAACAGATGCGCACGCTGTATTGGGTGATGCTGGCGGGGGCGATTGCCGGCCTGGCCACCAGCGCGCTGACCATCAACCCCTCGCATTTGCTGATGCCCTTGATCATCTCCCTGGCCTTCATGGCCACGGGTTCAGTGATGGACAGTTTTTCCAGCAACCTCACGCGCCCGCAAAACATGTACGTCAGCCAGTTCCTGCTAGGCTTTGGCGGCACGTTCTTTCTTGGGCCGACCATGGTTTTAGGCACGAAAAACGTGCTGACCAACCCCAGGAACCTGGTGAGTTTCTCGGTGCTGTTCGGGATCTGCCAGAACCTCGGCGGCCTGATCGGCGCGGCATTGCTGGGCACGTTCCAGATCGTGCGGGAGAAATTCCATTCGAGCATGATCGTCGAACACCTGACCTTGCTCGACCCGCGTGTGGCGGCGCGGGTGGCCAGTGGCGGCTCGGCCTATGGCGGGGTGATCGCCGACCCCGAGTTGCGTAACCTGATGGGCATTCGCAGCCTGGCCACCGCGGCCACCCGTGAGGCGAATGTGATGGCCTATAACGATGTGTTCATGCTGATTGCGATCATCGCCATACTCACCATGATCTGGATTTTTATCCGCAGCCTCTGGCTGATAAGTACCACTAAAGCTGCCGCCAGTGCAGCGCCTCCCGTTCAACCCAGCGGCGCACTTTCTTCATGACCGAACCGACGACGACCACCACCAACGCCATCGCTTCCACGCCGGAAGGCACCGCACCGCCGAGCATGCCGGCTACCGAGCCGCGCTCCTTGCGGGTGCGCATCATCTCCTCCATGGGCTTTGCCGCAATTGCGATTATCGGCGTGCTGATCGTGCTTTACGCCTGGCAATTGCCGCCCTTCAGCAGCGCCGTGGAAACCACCGAGAACGCCCTGGTGCGTGGCCAGGTGACGATCATCGGGCCACAGCTCAGTGGCTACGTGTATGAAGTACCGGTGACGGACTTCCAGTACGTCAAGGCCGGGGATTTGCTGGTGCGCCTCGATGATCGCATCTACAAGCAGCGCCTCGACCAAGCCCTGGCGCAACTGGCGGTGCAGCAGGCGTCCCTGGCCAATGTGGTGCAGCAACGCAACAGTGCCGAGGCGACCATCAAGCTGCGTCAGGCTGCCTTGGCTGACAGCCAGGCCCAGGCGCGCAAGAGCACCGCTGACCTGCGCCGCAACGAAGAGTTGATCAGCGACGGTTCGGTGTCCAAGCGTGAGCTGGACGTGACCCGTGCGGCCAATGCGCAAACCATCGCTGCCGTGGCCCAGGCTCAAGCCAGCCTGGAAATCGCCCGGCAGGATTTGCAGACGGTGATCGTTAATCGCGGTTCGCTGGAGGCGGCGGTGGCCAATGCCGATGCGGCGGTGGAGCTGGCACGTATCGACCTGTCGAACACCCGCATCATCGCCCCGCGCGATGGGCAACTGGGGCAGATTGGCGTGCGCCTCGGAGCCTACGTCAACAGCGGTGCGCAGTTGATGGCGCTGGTGCCGAACCAGCTGTGGGTGATTGCCAACATGAAAGAAACCCAGATGGACAACGTGCAGGTCGGCCAGCCGGTGACCTTCACTGTGGATGCCCTGGACCATCGCAAGTTTCACGGCACGGTGCAGCGTATTTCACCTGCGACCGGCTCGGAGTTCAGCCTGTTGCAGGCGGATAACGCCACTGGCAACTTTGTGAAGATCGCCCAGCGGGTGCCGGTGCGGATCACCGTCGACCCGGGGCAGGAGCAGAGTGAGCGGCTGCGGCCGGGGTTGTCGGTGGTGGTGAGTATCGACACGGCGGGGCGCCTGAAAAACACCCCACCCTAAGACACAATGGAGATCAAAATGTGGGAGCGGGCTTACTCGCGAATGCGGAGTGTCAGTCGCAGATGGGTTGACTGATCCACCGCATTCGCGAGCAAGCCCGCTCCCACATTGGTTTTGTGTTGCTAGAGGGGGTTGTATTGCAGGCCGAAGCCGAGTTCGGCTGATTCGCCTTGCTCTAGCAGCTTCAACCCCGGCCTGCCCGGCAGGTGATGGGCATTTACCGGATGACTCACCGGCTCGAAGCAGAAAAAGTCCAGCCCCGGCGGGCAGTACAGCAGGTAGTAGTCGCTGCCGCTGGCCTGGCATTCCAGGGTGTAACCCAGGTCTGGCTGCTGGATGACGCAGCGCCCGTCCCATTGGCAAAAACCGTTATCCACCAGCGTCTCGGGCAACGATTTGAGCTGCTGGAAATCCCACTCGACGGGTACGGCAGCCAGCCCCGTAGGTAATTTCGATGCATCACTCATCCACACCTGCCCAGCCTTGGCCTGCAATTGTGTGCCGGGCCTGCGGGGCAGATACGGATGCAATCCCAGCCCATGCCACGCCGCTTTTTCCGCCAGATGGGTGACGCGCAACGTGATGCTCAACCTGCCGTCTTTCAACTGAACCCGCTGCTCGGCGCGATACGCAAAGGGTGTGCTGCAGTCCAGTTGCAGCACCACCTCATCCACCGACTGGCTGACCACGTGCCACGCCTGCTGCCAGGCGCTGCCATGAATCGGCAGCGGGTCAAGCGGGCTGTTGGGTTCGAGTGCCAACCACCCAGACGGGTTATCAAAGCCACCCTCGGCAATCCGGTTCGACCAGGGCGCCAGTGGGAAACACCCCAGCTTGCCCGGTAGGCCGCTGGCCAACGCCTGTTGATCGGTGTGGCGCAGCAAGGGCTGGCCGCTGCTGCGCACGGTCCAGTTGACGAGGCTGCCACCCAACGCTGGTGCCAGCGTCAGGTGGGTGAGGTTGTCTTCGAGTTCAAGCATCAGCGCACCCTTGATCGTTCCCACGCTCTGCGTGGGAATTCATCCTGTGACGCTCTGCGTCACGGTTTTAAGAGCGGACGCAGAGCGTCCATGGCGGCGTTCCCACGCAGAGCGTGGGAACGATCAGTTCATAGCCATTTATAACACCAGCCCCGGCAACCACAACGACAACGCCGGAATGTAGGTCACAGCCATCAGCACCAGAAACAGTACGCCATAAAACGGCAGCAGCGCCTTCACGGTCTTCTCAATGCTGACCTTGCCCACCGCCGCCCCCACAAACAGCACCGCGCCCACGGGCGGGGTGATCAGGCCGATCCCGAGGTTCACCAGCATGATCATGCCGAAGTGCACCGGATCGACGCCGATGCCCAGCACGACCGGCAACAGGATCGGCGTGAGGATCAAAATCAGCGGCGCCATGTCCATCACCGTGCCCAGCAACAGCAACATGGCGTTGATGCACATCAGGATCACATAGCGGTTGTCCGACAGGGTCAGGAACATCGTGGTGATCTTCGCCGGGATCTGCATCAGGGTCATGATGTAGCCGAAGCTGGCGGCGAACGCGATCAGGATCATCACGATGGAAATGGTGCGCACCGTGCGGTGCATCAGCTTGGGCAACTCGCTCCATTTGTAGTCGCGGTAGATGAACATGGTCACGAAGAATGCCCACAACACGGCAATCGCCGCCGACTCGGTAGCGGTGAAGATACCCGACAGAATCCCGCCAAGAATGATCACCATGGCCATCAAGCCCCACAGGGCGTCGGCGCAGATTTTCAGTGCCTGTTTCAGGGGAATCACTTCGCCTTTGGGGTAGTTGCGCTTTTTCGCGAAGATCAGGCACAGCACCATCAGGCACGCGCTCATCAGCAGGCCCGGGACCACGCCGGCCATGAACAGCGAGGCGATGGATACGGTACCGCCGGCCGCCAGGGAGTAGAGCACCGAGTTGTGGCTGGGAGGCGTCAGCAAGGCCTGCACCGAGCCGCTCACGGTGACGGCGGTGGCGAATTCACGGGGATATCCCTGGCGTTCCATTTCCGGAATCAGCACCGAACCGACGGAGGCCGTATCAGCCACCGACGAGCCGGAGATCGCCCCAAAAAACGTCGAGGCCATGATGTTCACCAGGGACAAGCCGCCGCGTACAAAGCCCACCAGCACCCCGGCAAACGCCACCAGCCGGCGGGACATGCCGCCCTCGGCCATGATCGCCCCGGCCAGTACAAAGAACGGAATCGCCATCAACGAAAACTTGTTCACCCCGCCAGCCACCTGAATCATCAGGGCCTGGAACGGAATGTCGATCCACCACGCGCCGATCAGCGCAGAAAGCCCCAGGGCGTAAGCCACCGGCATGCCAATCAGGATCAAGGCGATAAAGCTGCCCAGCAGAATCAATGCGTCCATTCAGGCAGCCCCTTCACTTTCTTCAACCAGGTCGAAGCGCACGACCCGACGGTTGCTCTGGTCACCCAGCAGGAGTTTTTCCAGCACAAAAATCAGCGTCAGCAAGCCGCCAATCGGGATCGGCATGTAGGTGATGCCCACCCGCAAGGTCGGCATGGCGCTCATGAACTGGTTCCAGGTGGACAGGCACAATTTGCTGCCCCAGATCGTCATGAACAGGCAGATGGTGCCCATCAGCAATTGCGAAATGATACCGACGATTTGGCGCTGGTCAGGTGGCAGGCGGTCGGTGACCATGGCCACCGACATATGCGCCCCGGCGCGGTAACTGGCGGCGGCGCCGACAAAGGTGAACACCAGCATCAACAGGATGGCGGTGGGCTCCGGCCAGCTGGAACCGGTGCCTAGAATGTAGCGGGCGAAGATGCCCCAGGGGATGATCAGCGCGACGCCGAGAACGGCGAGGCCGGCGACCCAGATGCAGCTCATGTAAATGCGGTCGTTGATGCGCAGCAGTAAATTCTTCATGGCGTTCACCGTGACCGGGCGCATCGATATCGACCGCGCCGGGCCTTTTCTATGAGAGGCGGGTGGGTTACTCGACGGCTTCGATGCGCTTGATCAGGTCGGCGTATGGGGCGCCGTACTTGTCGCGGATCGAAGCGGTGGCCTCGTAGAACGGTTTCTTGTCGATGTCGATGAACTCCACACCGGCGGCCTTGAGCTTGGCTTCACTGCTGGCGGACTTGGCGTCCCACAGCTCGCGCTCCTGGATCTGCGCGGCCTTGGCGGTGTTTTTTACCAGCACCTGTTGCTCGGGGGTGAGCTTGTTCCAGGTGATTTTCGACATCACGATGGGCTCGGGCAGGATCAGGTGGCCGGTGAGGCTGTAGAACTTGGCGTTCTGGTAGTGGTTGTGTTCCAGCAGGGTGGGCGGGTTGTTCTCCGCGCCGTCGATCACCCCGGTCTGCAGGGCGCTGAAGATCTCGCCGGTGTCCATGGCAATGCCGTTGCCGCCCATGGCGTTGATGGTTTCGATGAAGATCGGGTTGCCCTGCACGCGAATCTTCATGCCCTTGAGGTCTTCGATCTTGCGCACCGGTTTCTTGGTGTAGATGTTGCGCGTGCCGCCGTCCATCCAGGCCAGGGCCACCAGGTTGAATTCGGAGTCGGTGATTTTGGCGAGGATTTCATCGCCTATCTCGCCGTCGATGACCTTGCGCATATGCACCTGGTCGCGGAACACGAACGGCATGTTGAACACGTTCACGTCCGGCACCACCGGCCCGACGATGCCGAGGCTGACCCGGGCCATTTGGATCGCGCCGACCTGAGCTTGTTCGACCACTTCCTTTTCCGAGCCCAGCACGCCGCCGGGGAACATCTTGAAGGTCAGGCCGCCGTTGCTTTCGGCGACCAGGGTTTTACCCAGTTGTTCTTCGGCGACGACGGTGGGATAGCCGGCGGGGTGGATGTCGGCGAATTTGATTTCCAGCGCGTGGGCGGCGCTGCCGAGGGTAAACACGAACGGGAGTGCAGCGGCGAGCAAGGTGCGTTTGAAGTCCATGGGGTGTCTCTCCAGTCTTGTTATTGTTTTGTTCAAGGCATAGCGATGCAGCTAGAGGATGAACTGCGGTTCGGGCATTCCCTGTACGCCAGGGTTCAGGGCAAAGACGCCGCCGGCGAGGGAGTGCGGGCTGTGGTCGTCGCGGATCGAGGTGACGAACAAGGTGTCCAGGCGGCTGCCACCGAAGGCGCACATGGTGGGTTTTTTTACCGGTACGGCCAGTGAACGGTCGAGGCGACCGTCGGGGGTAAAGCGGTGGATCAGCCCGGCGTCGTTGGCGCAGATCCAGTAGCAACCTTCAGCATCGACGGCCGCTCCATCGGGGCGGCCGAGGAACTGGTGCATGTCGACAAACAGCCGGCGGTTGGACGGCGTGCCGCTGTCGATGTCGTAGTCGAAGGCCCAGACCTGCTGGATCAGCGGGTGTGAGTCCGAGAGGTACATCGTGCGCCCGTCGGGGCTGAAAGCCAGGCCGTTGGGGGTGATGAAACCGTTGAGTGCGGCGTGAACGGGCTGACCTGTTTCGTAGCGGTACAGTGCCCCGTCGGCGGCATTCGCGCCCATATTCAGCACCATGCTGCTGGCCCAGAACCGGCCCTGGCGATCACAGCGGCCATCGTTCAGGCGCATGTCCGGGCGGGCGTGCTCGACGCTGGCCAACGGCGTGGTGTCGAGGCTGCCATCGTTGCGGGGCGTCAGCTGGGAAAAGCCGGTTTCCATGCCCGCGACCCAATTGCCCGCGCGGGTGCGCGCCATGCAGGCGAGCATCTGCGGGGCTTTCCAGGCATGGACATGGCCGCTGGCGGCACTCCAGCGTTGCAGGCCGCCGTTGGGAATATCCACCCAGTACAGGGCATTTTCCTCAGGCACCCACACCGGGCATTCACCCACTGCGTTGCGGGCGTCGACAATCAATTCTGCTTGCATGGCCACTCATTCCCTTGGGTTGGTCTGTGGTCAGTCACCGAATGGGCCGGCGGCACAAAACGCGCCGCCCTGGTACACCCGCGCCGGGTCGTCGATGGCAGGCAGCGGCTGGGCTTCCACCTGTTTGCGGAACACTTCGGAGGTGTCTCGCGGGGTGAAACCCAGGTGGGCGGCGAAGCGGTTGTCCCACCAGACGTCGAGGTTATCCGACATGCCGTAGACCACGGTGTGGCCGACATTCGGTGTGTACAGCGCACGCTCGAGCAGTTGGGTCAGGTCGTCGAAGCTCAACCAGGTGTGCATCATCCGGCGGTTCTGCGGTTCCGGGAACGAGGAGCCGATGCGGATGCTGACGGTTTCGATGCCATAGCGATCGAAGTAGAAACTGGCCATGTCCTCGCCGTAGGATTTGGACAGGCCGTAGTAACTGTCCGGACGGCGCGGGGAGTGGGCGTCGAGGGCTTCGTCCTGCTTGTAGAAGCCGATGACGTGGTTGGAGCTGGCGAAGATGACGCGCTTGACCCCATGGCGGCGGGCGGCTTCGTAGATGTGGAAGACCCCGCAGATGTTTGCGCCCAGCACTTCCTCGAACGAGCGCTCCACCGATACGCCGCCGAAATGCAGGATCGCATCGACGCCTTCCACCAGTTGGTGCACGGCCTGTTTGTCGGAAAGATCGCAAGGCAGCACTTCTTCGCCGTCGTCAGCGGCCGGGGCCATGTCGGCGATATCCGACAGGCGCAGTACCTTGGCGTAAGGGCGCAGGCGTTCACGCAAGACTTTGCCCAGGCCACCAGCGGCGCCAGTGAGCAGCAAGCGGTTGAACGGGGTAGGGGCTGTTATGGTGGTCATGGTGGTCCCGTTATTGTTGTAGGTTGTCGTATGACTATTCCGAAGTATCGTTAGGCTTTCCTACACTTGTCAACGGCCTTGCTGACGACGCCGGTCAAATGTGGGAGCGGGCTTGCTCGCGAAAGCGGTGGCCTCAGATACAGGTGCATTGACTGACACTCCCCCTTCGCGAGCAAGCCCGCTCCCACACTGGTTTTGTTGTGCCTGTTGGACCCCGGTTCAGCTCTGGAAGCTACAACAACGAGATCGGGTAACTGATGAATATCCGGTTTTCATCAAACTCGTTGGTACTGAAATCCCGGCGCATTGTTGCGTTGCGCCAGCGCACATTCAGGTCCCGCAGTGGACCGCTTTGTACCGTGTAGGCCAGTTCCGACTCGCGCCCCCATTCCTTGCCGTTGGTGATCGCCCCGGTGTGCACGTTATCGCCGCTGATATAGCGGTTCATCATGGTCAGGCCGGGAATGCCCAGCACCACGAAGTTGAAGTCGTGCCGCACCTGCCAGGATTTTTCCTTGGCGTTGTCGTAGCTGGCGTTGTAGCTGTCGTTGGCCAGGGTGCCGCCGCTGGTGCCGTTGACCCGCATCCAGGCGCTGTCACCGGTGAGTTTCTGCAGGCCGATATAGAAGCTGTTGCCTTTGTATTTGGCCGAGAGCAGGGCGAACGCGGTTTTGTTGTCGAGGTCGCCCGCAAGGGCCTTGCCGTCTTCCTTGCCGGTGAAGAACCCGAGGTTGGCGCCCAGGGTCCAGTCGCCCACGGGCTGGCTATGGGTCAGGTTGAAATACTGCTGCTGGTAGATGTCGCTGAGTTCGGCGTACCACACGCCCACTTGGGTGCGCTTGTCGTTGAAGGTGTATTCGCCGCCGCCGAAGTTGAATCGGTCCGAGGTGAATGCGGCTTTGCCGTTGAGAAACATGTCATCCATGCTCGCGTCGTTGCGCGGGCTGTTGCCGCGGAACTGGCCGCCATACAAGGTCAGGCCGGCGATTTCGCTGGAGGTGACCTGGCCACCACGGAAGGTCTGCGGCAGGGAGCGGCCGTCATCCGAGCGCAGGATCGGCAGCACCGGCATCCATTCGCCGACTTTCAATTCGGTGTTCGACAGTTTGGTTTTCAGCGCCACGCCCAGACGCCCGAAATTGTCGGCGGGGCGGCCATCGCTGCGGGTCGGCAGCAATTGGGTGCCGGAGGTGCCTTTGCCACCGTCGAGCTTTTGCGAATACAGCCCCAGCACGTCCAGGCCGAAACCGACGGTGCCTTGGGTGAAGCCGGACCGGGCATCAAGGATGAAGTTTTGCGTCCACTCCTCGGCCTTGCCCTGGGGATAAGCGGGGTTGGTGAAGTTTCGATTGAAGTAAGCATTGCGCAGGTTAAGCGTGGCTTTGGCGTCGTCGATGAAGCCCTCTGCCGAGGCGGTGACGGGGAGGGCGAAGGCCAGGCTGCTCAAGCCGATGGCGGCAAAACGGGCGGTGCAGGAGAAATGGCGGACGTGTTGGCTCACAGTGACGCTCCGTTGTCTTTTTGTTGTTTTTATTTTTTGTTATACGTTGTCGTACAACATTGGAGGCGATATTTGCGAGGTTTTAGGGGCTTGTCAATCGAAAGTTATACGATGACTCCCCGTGTGAAGGGAGCCACTGGAGGAGGGATTATCCTGCTGCAACCATGGGCGGCAAGGTACCAAGCAGGGAAACGGCAGCCACCGCTGAAATACCTAGTAACCATTCAATCGTCACGCTGGCCTTCAACGCAGGCAACCGCTGCTCACAGTTGTGAATCCGCAGGCGGTTCAACAGTGCCAGGGCGAGCATGCCGAATACCAGCAACACCTTGATCAGCAGGATCAGGGCGAACCCGCTGAACAATGGCGTGGGCCAGAACTGCCCGGTGAGCACTCGCACGTTGATCAGACCTGTTACCAGCAGTCCCGTCACCAGGCCATAACCGATGCCACTGAAGCGCTTGAGGATCGGTTCCAAGGAATAGCGGGGCGATTGCCTGAGGATCAACACCAGCACCAGCAATCCGCCCAGCCAGGCACCGACACACACCAGGTGCACAACCTGATTGAAAATCAGCAGTTGCCCGGCCAGGCCATTGAGCATGGCGCCATGGCCCACCGGTGCCAGCGTCGCCAGCAGTAGCGCACAGAGCGGCAGGCGCAACGCCTTCCACGGCGTTATCAAGCCGAGCACCAGTAGCGCGTTCAGCACCAGGTGCCAGGTCCAGACCTGGCCGAAGAAGGTTTTACCCAGCACCAACTGCACCGTCGACAGCTCCAGTGCGCCCAGCCCGACACCGGCCATGCTCGCGCTGATCAACAGCAACCACGCCACCCCCGACACCAGTGCCAGCCACGCCAAGCCTTGGGTGATGCGCGACAGTTGGCGGTCCAGCACCGGTTGCGGCCCTGCTCCCAGCAACCAGGGCCTCAACACACAGGCCCCGAACATCAACAACACCACGATGAAATGCAGGAAGCGGCACAGCACCAGCAGGGTGGCCATGAATTATTGGCCGACCTTGAAGCTGTATTCACCGTTGCTCTTGTGGGTATCCACCGAGACCGCGTTCCACACCACTTTGTAGTTACCGGCGGCCAATGGAGCGGCCGGAGTCACCACCAGAACCTTTTTGTCGGCGTCCGGGGTTTCCAGGCCCTTGATCGCGACTTCGGTGCCGTCCTTGCTCAGGGACACCTTGGTGAACGTCGCTTCAACGCCTTCGGAGAACGTCAGGCGCAGGTCCTTGGGCGCGGCGACGCTGCTGTCGGCGGCAGGCTCCGAGCTTTTCAGGTGGGCGTGGGCAAAGGCGGCCGAGGCGCCCAGCAGGGAGGCGAGCAGGGCGACGGTGGTGAGGGTTTTCTTGATCAACATTGTTCAATACCTTCAGGTGAGAGTCAGTTGTTCGGCAGAGCCGCAAGCACCGGGCCGTCGCACGCGTCTCGCAGTCGAATCGTCATGAAGATGATCCTTCGAGGGGATGGCGATGCTAACCAATCCGCTATCCACGGGGAAGGTGCTTGTACGAAGTTTCACAGTGGCGTGTCGCCGCGATCTAGAGCGGATGGTAGTCTTGAAGTCATGTTGTTGTCAGGGAGCCCTTATGGGCAATCACAAGATCGGTATTCGTCGGGTCAACGTCGAAAAGATTCTGCTGGCGGCTGAAAAGGTCTTCGCCGAGAAGGGCTATGGCAGCACCGCCATGGCCGACATCGCCGAAGAAGTGCAACTGCCGCGCTCCAACCTGCATTACTACTTCAGCACCAAGAGCGAGCTGTACAGCGCGGTGTTGTTCGACCTGCTGGAAGTGTGGAAGCAGGACGCCTTGTGCTTCGAGATGTTCGACGACCCGCGGGTGGTGCTCAGCAGCTACATCCGCGCCAAGATGCAACATTCCCGCAGCCGGCCCTATGGTTCCAAAGTATGGGCCAACGAAATCATCCACGGCGCACCGACCCTGGGTGAGGCGCTGGACGTGAGCCTGTACGACTGGGCCAAGATGAAGGAAGCGAAGATTCGTCAGTGGGTGGAAGACAAGCGGATCTTGCCGGTGGAACCGTCGAGCCTGCTGTATATGATCTGGGCGTCGACCCAGCACTATGCCGACTTTGATCATCAGGTGAAGATCCTGAATGATCATCAGCCGTTGTCGGATATGCAGTTTGAACGGGCAGTACAGACGGTGACGAGTGTGATCTTGCGGGGGATTGGGTTGGAGCCGTAGATCGTTCCCACGCGGAGCGTGGGAACGATCATCCAGGGCTACACGGCTTCCCGGTAGGGATTCCTCGGATCCTGTGTCCAGTTCAAAAACGGCTTCCCGGTCTCCACCGGCACCATCTCGATACAGTCCGCTACCGGGCAGGTGATCTGGCACAGGTTGCATCCCACGCATTCATCATCGATCACCTCGTACTTATGCGTCCCATCCGCCTGCCTCAAGCTGGCAATCGCCTGGTGTGAGGTGTCCTCGCAAGCAATATGGCAACGCCCACAGCCAATACACGCCTCCTGGTCAATCTTGGCGATCACCTGGTAATTGATATCCAGGTACTTCCAATCCGTCGTATTGCCCACCGCTCGCCCGGAAAACTCCTGCAAGCTGCTGTAACCCTGGCTGTCCATCCACCGCGACAGCCCGTCCTTCATCTCTTCGACAATCCGAAACCCATGCAGCATTGCCGCCGTGCACACCTGCACCGCGCCGCAGCCCAGCGCAACGAATTCCGCTGCATCGCGCCAGTTGCCAATCCCGCCAATGCCGCAGATCGGCAAACCCTGTGTCTGTGGATCCCGGGCGATCTCCGCCACCATGTTCAACGCAATCGGCTTCACCGCCGAACCGCAGTAGCCACCGTGAGTGCTTTGGGTGCCCACCATCGGCAGGGCGACCATGCGCTCCAGGTCGACACTGGTGATGGAGTTGATGGTGTTGATCAGCGACACCGCATCCGCACCCCCGCGATACGCCGCCCGCGCCGCCACGCGAATGTCGGTGATGTTCGGTGTGAGCTTGACGATCACCGGCAGCGAGCAATAGGTCTTGCACCAGCGCGTCACCTGTTCCACGTACTCCGGCACCTGGCCCACCGCCGCGCCCATGCCGCGTTCCGGCATGCCGTGGGGGCAGCCGAAGTTCAGCTCGATGCCGTCGCAGCCGGTGGCTTCCACCAGCGGCAGGATGTGTTTCCAGGACTCTTCAACACAGGGCACCATCAGCGACACGATCAGTGCGCGGTCCGGCCAGTCCTTTTTCACCTGGGTGATTTCCCGCAGGTTGATCTCCAGGGAGCGGTCGGTAATCAGCTCGATATTGTTGATGCCGAGCACTTCACGGTTGGCGCCAAAGTGTGCCGAGTAGCGCGATGAGACGTTGACCGCGGCCGGGTCTTCGCCGAGGGTTTTCCAGACCACGCCGCCCCAGCCTGCTTCAAAGGCGCGGACCACGTTGTAGGCCTTGTCGGTGGGCGGCGCGGAGGCCAGCCAGAACGGATTGGGGGCTTTGATGCCGGCGAATACAATCGAGAGATCGGCCATTACGCAGCCTCCACATTCAGCATGAGTTGGGCGTGCATGGCTTGCGCGGCCAGCTTGCCGTGTTGCACAGCCTGGACGGTGAGGTCCTGGCCGAGGCTGACGCAATCACCGCCGGCATACACACCGGGGATGCTGGTGCGCAGCTGTTCGTTGACGAAGATGCGATCGCCCTGGCGTTGCAGTTGGTGGGCCAGCGGGTCGTGCAGCGCCGCGTCGTCGAAGCCTTGGCCGATGGCCTTGAAGATTGCGTCGGCGGCCAGTTCGAAGGTTTCACCGGTGGCCTGCAGGCGGCCATCGACCATGCGGGTGCGGGCGAACCGCATGCCGCGCACATGGCCCTGATCATCGAGCAACACTTCCTCCGGTTGAGCCCAAGTCAACAGGCGTACCTGGTTGGCCTTGGCGATATCTTGCTCGTGGCCGGTGGCGCCCATTTCAGTCAGGCCACGGCGGTACACCAGGTTGACGTCACGGGCACCGAGGCGGGCCATTTGCACGGCCATGTCGATGGCCGTGTTGCCGGCGCCGAGGACAATGCAGCGGTCGGCCAGGGGCAGTTGGCTGAGGTCATCGGCCTGGCGCAGTTCACGGATGTAGTCGGTGGCGGCGAGCAGGCCGGGGGCGTCCTCGTGAGGCAGGCCGAGTTGTTTGCTGGCGGCCAGGCCGAGGCCGAGGAACACCGCATCGAACTGCTGGTGCAGCTCGCTCAAGGTCAGGTTGTCGCCGAGACGCTGGCCGTGACGGATTTCGATGCCGCCAATTTGCAGAAGGAAATCCAGTTCCTTTTGCGCGAAGTCATCCACCAGTTTGTACTTGGCGATCCCGTATTCATTCAGGCCGCCGGCTTTTTCCCGGGCTTCGAAAATCACCACGTCATGGCCGTGCAAGGCGCTGCGATGGGCGCAGGACAACCCTGCAGGCCCGGCGCCGACCACCGCGATGCGCTTGCCGGTGGGCGCGGCGCGCTGGAACGGGTGTTCGCTGAAGTGTGCGTTGTCCACCGCGTACCGCTGCAACAGGCCGATCAGCACCGGGGCGCATTCCTCTGCGTTGTTGCGCACGCAGGCTTGCTGGCAGAGGATTTCTATCGGGCAGACCCGGGCGCAACTGCCGCCGAGGATATTCGCCGAAAGGATCTTCTGCGCGGCGCCCTGGACGTTTTCGGTGTGGATATTGCGGATGAACGACGGGATATCGATCTCGCTGGGGCACGCGTTAACGCACGGCGCGTCGTAGCAGTAGAGGCAGCGCGACGCTTCCAGTTGGGCTTGCCGAGCATTGAGCGGCGGCGCCAGGTCGGTGAAATGCGCGGCGAGGGCCGCCGCATCTTCATGGGGGTGGGGAAGATGGTTCAGGGTCTGGATCACGGTATTGGCCTCACGGTTTTTGAGGTGCTGCCTCTGGTGGGAAGTGGTTTTTTTGTTGCCTGTACCGGCCTCTTCGCGAGCAAGCCCGCTCCCACATTCGACTGCATTTATCCTGTTGGAATGGGGGCGAATGTGGGAGCGGGCTTGCTCGCGAATGGCGGCCTCAGCGTTTCACAGCAACCGGCCTGGAACGCTCCGCCCGCTTGCTCAACTGCTCAAACACCGACGGATACGCCGGCCGTTCGATGTACCGCCCCGCACCTCGCTCGGCGCGCAAATCCCCATCTGCCCAGACCAGCTTGCCCTGGCTGATGGTGTGGCTCGGCACGCCGCGTACGGTCTTGCCTTCGAAGATGTTGAAGTCGACTTTCTGGTGGTGAGTCTTCGCGGAAATGGTCCGTGTGCCTTGCGGGTCCCACAGCACCAGATCAGCATCGGCCCCCACGCGGATCGCACCTTTGCGCGGGTACAGGTTGAAGATCTTCGCGGTGTTGGTAGAGGTCAGCGCAACGAACTCCTGCATCGACAAACGTCCGGTGTTCACGCCTTCATCCCACAACAGCGCCATGCGGTCTTCAATACCGGCGGTGCCATTGGGAATCTTGCTGAAGTCATCCCGCCCGGCGGCCTTTTGCTCGGCGCAGAAGCAGCAATGGTCGGTGGCGGTGGTGTGCAGGTTGCCGGATTGCAGGCCATGCCACAGTGCCTCCTGATGCCCGCGTGGGCGGAAGGGCGGGCTCATCACGTAGCCGGCGGCGGTCTGCCAGTCGGGGTGTTGATACACGCTGTCGTCCAGCAGCAGATGCCCCGCCAACACTTCGCCGTATACCGGCTGGCCCTTGCTGCGGGCGTAGGTGATTTCATCCAGCGCTTCCTGGGTGGACACGTGTACCAGGTACAGCGGCGTACCGATGGTTTCGGCAATCCGGATCGCCCGACTGGCCGCTTCGCCTTCCACTTGCGAAGGCCGCGACAGCGGGTGCGCTTCAGGCCCGGTAATGCCTTGGGCCATCAGCTTGCGTTGCAGGTGGTACACCAGTTCGCCGTTTTCGGCATGCACCGTCGGCACCGCGCCCAGTTCCAGGCAGCGTTCGAAGCTCGCTACCAGGGTGTCGTCAGCGGCCATGATTGCGTTTTTGTACGCCATGAAATGCTTGAAGCTGTTGATGCCGTGATGGCTGACCAGCTCGGCCATTTCCTCGCGGACCTGCTCGCTCCACCAGGTAATGGCGACGTGAAAACCGTAGTCGGAAGCCGACTTCTCGGCCCAGCCGCGCCACTGGTGGAAGGCTTCCAACAGGGATTGCTGCGGGTTGGGAATCACGAAGTCGATGATCGACGTGGTGCCGCCCGCTAACCCGGCAGCCGTGCCACTGAAAAAGTCTTCACTGGCCACGGTGCCCATGAAGGGCAATTGCATATGGGTATGGGGATCGATGCCGCCGGGCATCAGGTATTGACCGCTGCCATCGAGTATCTCGGTGCCAGCGGGAATATCCAGATCAGTGCCAATGGCGCGAATTAGACCGTCTGCGCATAAAACATCGGCTCGATAACTTTCATCATGGGTAATAACGGTAGCGCCACGGATCAACAGCGACATGTCGAGTTCCTCACAGGCTTGACCGGCTTGTGCCAGTTCTAAGTGTTGTAATGCATCGCGCCGCTGGAGAATTAATTCCTGTCAGCGGTGACAGGAATAGAAACTAGCCCGAGTTTTTCGAATGAGCAAGGATATTTTTCATAAGCTTATATTCGTATTAACTGATTGATTTTAAAAGATAAAAATCAAGATCACCAAAATGTAGCGGCCTCTCACCATTTTGACGCACTTGACAGGTTCCCAATATGAGCAACATTTCTTATTGCAAATCAGACGCTTGAGACATGCCTCTTGACGGGGCCGGTAAATAAAAATAATTGTGTTGCACCAGATTGAGTCCTGATGGTTCGGACAACTTCTGCGTTATTTGGCCTGAGTAACGCTGAAAGTAACGAGGGGCTCTTCGGTCGACACAATAAAGCTGATAAACATCAGCGAGTTATATAAGCGGTGCGGGAAGGGCAACGGTTTACGGCACGGTTATTGAGTGCGGTGGCGGTTGGCCGGGTCCCGGATGTCATGTTGTCAACGAGGTACTCCGGCCATCCCGTGCACGTCACGGGGTGAGCAAAAATAATTCGAAAAAACCGTGGAGCGGCCATGCAACAGAACAGATCGCAAGTCATTGAGCGCAACGGCCTGTACGAACTCGACGCCGGCCCCGACGTCCTCGACAGCCCCCGCTACAACCACGATATGGCACCGACCAAGGTGCACGAGCGTACCTGGAACAAGTGGCACATCACCGCGCTGTGGATCGGCATGTCGGTGTGCGTGCCGACCTACACCCTGGGTGGCGTGCTCACCGCGTACTTCGGGTTGTCGGTGGGCGAGGCGCTGATGGCGATCCTGCTGGCCAATATCGTGGTGTTGATCCCGCTGACCCTCAACGCCTTCCCCGGTACCAAGTACGGTATTCCGTTCCCGGTGTTGCTGCGCTCGTCCTTCGGCGTACTTGGCTCCAACGTGCCGTGCCTGATTCGCGCCCTGGTGGCGTGCGGCTGGTTCGGCATCCAGACGATGTTTGGCGGGTTGGCGATTCACCTGTTCCTGGGCTCGATTTTCGAGGGTTGGAAGTCCCTCGGCGGCACCGGTGAAGTGATCGGCTTCATGATCTTCTGGACGCTGAACCTGTGGGTGGTATTGCGCGGCGCCGAGTCGATCAAATGGCTGGAAACCCTGTCTGCTCCGCTGCTGGTAGCGGTGGGAATCGGGCTGCTGGTGTGGGCGCTGCCGAATGTCTCGCTGACCGAGTTGATGGCGATCCCGCCCAAGCGTCCCGAAGGCGCCAGCCTCACCGGCTACTTCATGGCGGGCCTGACGGCGATGGTGGGTTTCTGGGCCACCTTGTCGTTGAACATTCCCGACTTCAGCCGCTACGCCAAGAGCCAGAAAGACCAGATACTCGGGCAGATTTTCGGCCTGCCGCTGACCATGTTCCTGTTCGCCGCCCTCGGCGTGATCATGACCGCTGCCTCGGTGAAACTGGTGGGCGTCAGCGTCTCCGACCCGGTGACCCTGATCGGCCATATCCAGAGCCCGGTGTGGGTAGCCGTGGCCATGGCGCTGATCATCATCGCCACCTTGTCCACCAACACCGCGGCGAACATCGTGTCGCCCACCAACGACTTCCAGAACATCGCGCCCAAGCTGATCAACCGCACCACGGCGGTGGTCCTTACCGGCTTGGTGGGCCTGGCGCTGATGGCCCATGAACTGCTGAAAAAGCTCGGGCTGATCATCTCCGACGTGAGCCTGGAAACCGTCTACTCCAACTGGCTGCTGGGTTACTCAAGCCTGCTGGGGCCGATTGCCGGGATCATGGTGGTGGACTATTTCATCATCAAGAAACAGCAACTGGACCTTGCCGGCTTGTACCGCGATGACGTGTACCCGGCGTGGAACTGGCATGGCTTCCTGGCGTTTGGCGTGCCGGTGGTACTGACGCTGTTGTCCCTGGGCAGCGACGCGTTCAGCTGGTTCTACAGCTATGGCTGGTTCACCGGTTCGGCACTCGGCGGGTTGCTGTATTACGCCCTGTGCATGAAGCGCGGGGCTCGCGTGGTCGCCGTGAAAACACCGCTCTAATCGATGTGCAATG
>NZ_JAXCIS010000054.1:0-9123 GCF_034044025.1 Pseudomonas sp. SED1 | reverse complement strand
AGCAGATGTATTAACTGGCACACCGCTTTCGCGAGCAAGCCCGCTCCCACATGTGATCTTCAGCGTTTCCCAAATATATAAAAACAATACAGGTCCCTTGCGATGCACAATCAGATTGCCAGCTTTCGTGCGGCACTCGACGCCCGCCCGGTGTCGCGCTACCAGTGGTTGATTCTCCTGTTGCTTGCGCTGTTACTGGTCACCGACGGCTACGATGCCCAGGTCCTGGGCTACGTAGTACCGGCGCTGGCCAAGGACTGGGGCCTGGAAAAAGCCGCGTTCGGCCCGGTGTTCAGCGCCAACCTGCTGGGGCTGACCCTCGGCTCCCTGGCCGTCACACCGCTGGCGGATCGCTTCGGGGTGCGGCGCATCCTGCTGTGCTGCGTGCTGATCTACGCCAGCCTCACGGTGCTGATGGTGTTCGCCAATTCCCTGAATACCCTGATGGCCGCGCGCTTTATCTGCGGCATCGGCATGGGCGGTGCAATGCCCAGCGCCATGGCCTTGATGTCGGAGTATTCGCCGCCACGCTTGCGAACGTTGATGGTGACGCTGGCGGCCTGTGGCTTCTCTTTCGGTGGTGCGGCAGGTGGTTTTGTCGCGGCCGGGTTTATCGACAGTTTCGGCTGGCAGGCGGTGTTCCTCGCCGGTGGTGTGACGCCATTGCTGTTGTTCCCGTTTCTCGCTTGGATGCTGCCTGAATCGCTGCCGCGCCTACTGCGTGATGCACCGCCTTATGCGCGCCTGCAAAAAGTCACCGCGCGCATGCTGCCCGACTGGCAACCACCGGCGGCAACCGAGGAACAAAACCGCCAGGAGCAAGGCAGCAAACTGACGGTGGTGGAGCTGTTCCGCTATGGTTATGCGCGCCCGACCTTGCTGCTATGGGCGACGTTTTTTGTCAGCCTGATCCTGTTGTATTTCATGATCAGCTGGTTGCCTTCGCTGTTGCTGGAAAGCGGCTTGGGCCTGAACGAAGCCAATCTGGTGACCTCGATGTTCCTGTTCGCCGGGACACTGGGCGCCATCGGCATGGCCTGGTTTGCCGACCGGTTGAAAAGCAAAGTCCGCCTTTTGTCCGGTGTGCTGGCAGCGGCGGCGGTGTGCACCATTTTGCTGGGACTGAACCACGACAACCCGCGTTATCTGGTGGCCTGCGTGTTTGCGGCGGGCTTCTGCATCATCGGTGGCCAACTGACCCTGAACGCGTTCGCCAGTAACTTCTATCCGGCTCACGTGCGAGCAACCGGTACTGGCTGGGCGTTGGGAGTCGGGCGGTTCGGCTCGATCCTCGGCCCACTGTTCGGCAGCATGCTGCTGGCGATGCACATACCGGTGCAGCAGATTTTCTTTTTCTGCGCGATTCCGGCGGTGATAGCGGCGTTGCTGATTATTCAGGTGCGTTCGCCCAAGGGCGCAGCGCCAACAGGCCCTGATACGTTATTGGCGCCTGGCGTTGATCACGCGTAATCCCCAGCCGGTGGACACGCTGCCATCGTTCTGCCGAAGGTGAGCGATGGCGGCCAGGAAGCGTTCTTTCAGGCGGGCCTTGGCAGGGATTGTCAGCCGGTCGATATCGTAGGTTTCTTTCAATGACGTCCACAGTGCCGCTGGCTGAGGCTGCCAGTGGACGTCGATGTCTTCGAAGCGGATGTCAGTGAAATGATCTGCCAGCAAGGCTCGCCAGCCGTCTTCGTCGCGCGTGCGCGGGTCGCCCATTGGCAAGTGCGGCAGTTGGTCTTCCTTGGCGATTGGACGAAAGGCGTCCAGAAACGCATCGCCGACAGGGCCCAGTAGAAAACTCCTGCCGATCAGCACCGCCAATGTGCCGCCACTGCGCAGTACCCGCTGTACCTCTTGCAGTACCTGTTCAAGATCATCCATCAGCATGATCGCCATGTGCGACAGCAATACGTCGACGCTGGCCGTGGCCACGCTCAATGCCTGGGCGCGTTCCTTGAGCAGGGTGACCTCAACTGGAAGACGCTCGCGGGCGGCGTCGAGTTCGGCCTGGCTCATGTCGACACCGATCAATTGCAGCCCGGGTTGCTGGCGGTCAGCCAGCAGCTTGAGCAGATAACCATCACCGCAGGCCAGGTCCAGCACGTTCAATGGGCTTTGCGCGGTGGGCACGTGCGCAGTCAAGGCAGCATAGGAGGAGCTGTATTCCACCGCCGGCAGTTCGGCGAATGCCGCGCTGGTGGTGCCGGGCTGGCGCTGGTGAAAATCTTCGAGGTAACGTTCGGCGGGGGAGCGCAGGGGCATGACAACCTCATCCATGGGGCGGTACAGCTTACGCCATGCGGATCAATGCACCACAGAGTTGGGCGGCAAGTGCCCCAGCCGTTCGGTCAGGCGCAGGCGCTGGATCGGGTCTTCGCTGAGCATCAAGGCATGCTCAAGATCAAAACGCTCAGCATTCGGGCAATCCAGACGCTGATACAAACTGGCCCGGGCCAGGTAATCGGCGGCGCTGGCATTGCCCAGCTCCAGCACCCGTTCGGCATCTACCAGAGCGGCCAGGTGGTCGTCGTTGGACAGGTGCAACTGGCGCAGATTGCGCGACAGTCGCTGCAGGATCGAACGCGGCTCGGCAGTGTGCAGGTGGTCGGCCTGCAACTTGAGATTGGGCCCGTACTGGCGAGTCAGCAGGTCGCGGCAATCATTGGGGTACAGGCGTCGGCCGCCGCAGGGGTCGAGTAGATGATCGGCGCCCGGTACCCGCAGCAGGAAGTGTCCCGGAAAGTTGACGCCGACCAGCGGAATGTCCAGGCACCGCGCCAGCTCCAGGGCAATCAGCCCCAACGCCAGCGGCTGCCCGCGCTTGCGCTTCAACACCTTGTCCAGCAGCGCGGCGGCGGGGCGCAGCGGGGTATGGTCATCCTGGGCGAACCCCAGGTCATTCATGCGCCGCAGCAAGGGTTGCCCGAGCTCATCCGCCGGCAGCATCGGCATGCTGAGGCTGACCAACTGTTGCAACACCTTGAAGTCCTGCAGGATGGCCGCCGGGTCCACCGCCGGGTCGTGCTCGGCCGCCATCCACAGCGCGGCTTCAAACAGCGCGGGCGGTGACCGTTCAAGGCAGGCAAAAAAGGCGTCGCGGGGCTTCATTGGGTTCTCCGGCGGATGTCTCGTTTTAGCCTTGCTGCGAACTTTCGTCCAGTACCTTAAGACGTGTCCTACCTGTTTATGTCGCAAACCCTTTAAAACCGGTGGCCTTATTCCTGCACGCTCGGGCAGGGTTTCGCTGGCAGTCCTATACTTGGCGCCTACCAGAAGTGATTCGGGAGCTCGACGATGTTTGCGCTCATGCACAGCACCCGCCTTGAATCGCTGCACCTGAGCGTTGACCCGGCCACCGGGTTAAAGGCGGTCATTGCCATCCATAACAGCCGCCTGGGCCCCGCCCTTGGAGGTTGCCGTTACCTCTCTTACCCCGACGATGAAAGTGCCGTGGAGGATGCCGCGCGCCTGGCCCAAGGCATGAGCTACAAGGCCGCACTGGCGGGGTTGCCGGTGGGCGGCGGCAACGCGGTGATCATCCGCCCCGCCCATGTGGAAAGCCGCGCCGCGCTGTTTGAGGCCTTTGGTCGCTGCATCGAGCAGCTCGACGGTCGCTACATCACCGCCATCGACAGCGGCACCTCGGTGGCCGACATGGATTGCATCGCCCAGCAGACCCGCTATGTCACCAGCACCACGGCGGCTGGCGATCCGTCGCCCCACGCGGCGATGGGCGTGTTCGCCGGCATCCGCACCACCGCCATGGCCCGCCTGGGCAGCGATAATCTGGAAGGTTTGCGCGTGGCGATCCAGGGCCTGGGCAACGTCGGTTATGCCCTGGCCGAGCAACTGCACGCCGCCGGCGCGGAATTGCTGGTGAGCGACATCGACCACGGCAAGGTGCAACTGGCCATGGAACAGCTGGGCGCGCACCCGATTGCCAACGAAGCCCTGCTCAGCACCCCGTGCGATATCCTCGCGCCGTGCGGCGTGGGCGCGGTGTTCAACCGCTACACGGTCGCGCAGTTGCGGTGCGCGGCGGTGGCCGGCTCCGCGAGTGCGCAGTTGACCAACCTGCAAGTGGCCGATCAACTGGAAGGCCGTGGGATTCTTTACGCGCCGGACTACGTGATCAACTCCGGCGGGCTGATTTACGTGGCTCTCAAGCACGGCGGCGCGGAGCTGGAAACCATCACCGCGCACCTGTCGAACATCGGCACCCGCCTGACCGAAATCTTCGCCCATGCACAGGCTGAAAAACGCTCACCCGCGCGGGTTGCGGATGAGCTGGCGGAGCGGTTGCTGTACCGCTGACGCGGGTGAAAGCTGATATTTCTCCCGGGCCAGTTGGCCCACGCCCATACGATCAAGGATGTGCATGGGGCACAGGATCGTGACCCGCACGGTTCCCGGCAGGCGGCTGATTTCGATGGAGCCGTTGATAGTCGCGCGGTTGCGCACTTCGTCGATCGGCAGCCCGGTCACGGCGGCTGCGCGTTCCAGTCCGTTGTCCGTCGCGACGTTCAGATTGGTCCCACTGCCGATAAAGGTGATGGGCGCATTCTCCTCGATCTCTACCTGGCCCCAGCGCTCACCCAATGCCTTCACCCGCAGGCGTTGCTCCACGGTCATTGGGCGTGCCATGGGCGGCAGGTCGTCGAGGTTTTGCAGCAGGATCGGGCCGTCCAGGTTCAGGCCTTTGATCACCTGCACCGTCAGTTCGGTTTCCCCCGACACATCGGTGGCGTGCCCGGCAATTTCGCCGTTGCCTTGCTGGGCATGCATATCGCCCATGTACACCCCGGCGCCGGGGACTTTCACCGGGCAGATCAGGATGCAGCCTTCGCGCACGGAATTGGTGTCCATGTGGCCATCGGTTTTCGCGGTGTGCAGTTCTTCGTGGGTCATGCCGTAGCGATGGGGCGCGTCCACCAGGTACTGGCCGAAGTCGCCGCAGTTGTGGGAATCCGGCAGATCCCGCGAAGGCGTGGTGCCGATGTTGCCCAGGAACGGGCGCATATGCGCGGCCAGACCGGGGATGTCGGCGCGGGCCAGCGACAGGATTGAATGCTGGGCAGACAATTCGGGCAGCGCCGACATGTCCGAGGCTTTGCCGGCCAGGCGATCCGCCACGGCCTGATTGACCGTCAGGCTCACCTGATGCTCGGCATCCAGGACGATCACGTAGCCATTACTGAAACGGAATGCACTGACTTCAGCCCCGCAGGCATCGCAGCGGATAGCTTCTTCGCCAATGCCTTCGACGTGGCTGGCGGGGTGCTCTTGCCCGCAATTGGAGCAGAACTTCGCGACGAACGGGTCGCCGTGGTAACGCCCTTCGACAAAACTCATGACGCCCGACGATGTGGCCAAGGAGGTGACCCGCATGCGCTTGATCTTCAGCGCCACCGCGTCGCCGATTTCGGCCCCGGCGATAAACACCGGCTGGGTCACTTCATGGCCACCCTCAAAGGCCGGCGTAATCATCGGGCCCCAGCAGCCTGGCGGGGTACCGGTGATCAAGGTGCCACCGTCGGCCAGCGGGCCGAGCATTTTCTGGCTGGGGCCGAGCAGCCCATTGGTGTAGGAGGTGACGGTGAGACGGTCAACAGAAGGGAGGTTATTCATTTTATTTTCCGGGCCCTGGGTGATTGAATGTTGAACAGGCTTCATCACTTAAACGCCGGTGTGTATCTGTCGTGTGTCGCGCTGCCGCGATTGCCGGTACGTGTGTATCTGAGGGGCATCCATACACACTTTGATACACCCGCAGTGGCGGTCACGGGCAAATACAGATATCTCTGTTATCAAACCCATCAGAACGAGGTTGGCATGTCCAAACAAACAGCAGGGCGCTCCAGCGGGCGCATGATCACCTTCAAACGCCCGGATGGCGCAGACGTTAACGGCTACTTGGCCAGCCCGGCGGTGCTCGAAGGTGCGCCGGCGATTGTGGTGATTCAGGAATGGTGGGGCCTCAACGATCAGATCAAGGGCGTTGCCAATCGACTGGCCGAATGCGGCTACCGGGTGCTGGTGCCGGATCTTTATCGCGGCGCGTCCACGGTGGAAGAGGAAGAAGCTCATCACCTGATGGATGGCTTGGATTTTGGTGATGCGGTTTCCCAGGACATCAAGGGTGCCGTGCAGTACTTGCAGGCGGACTCGACAAAAGTCGGCGTGACGGGTTACTGCATGGGCGGGGCGTTGACTTTGCTGGCGCTGAACGCGATTCCGGAAGTGGCGGCGGGCGTGGTGTGGTACGGCTTCCCGCCGCTGGAATACCTGGATCCGTCGAAGATCAAGGCGCCGCTGATTGGGCACTGGGGCACACAGGATGCCTTCTTCAACATCGACACCGTGGCGGAGCTGGAGTCAAAACTGCACGCAGCCGGTGTGGACGCGACCTTCCATCGTTACCTGGCGCGTCATGCGTTTGCCAACGAGACAGCGATTGGTGATGGTCGTATTGCGGACACGCAATACGATGCCGCCTGGTCGCAACTGGCGTGGGACCGGACGCTGACGTTCTTTGGCAAGACCTTGTGGCAGGCGTAAAACACACTTCACCGGCCTATACATAACCCTGTGAGGGGGCATGCCCTGTGGCGAGGGGGCTTGTCCCCCGTTGGGCTGCGAAGCGGCCCCAAAACCAACGATAGAGTTTCAACTGACGGAATGCGGCGTTCTTACTGGGGCTGCTGCGCAGCCCAACGGGGGACAAGCCCCCTCGCCACACACAAGCCTCCTCACAAGACAACCCCCCCCAGCTACAACAATCCCACTGGCTACTGGCAATGCATCACTCAGCCGCTGGCTGCCCAATCTCCGCCAACGCACTCGCATTGTTCTTGAACGCCGCCGCAAACGCCGCGCGGTTCTTGGCCATGAAAATACCGGCATCTTCTGCCTGCTTCTCGCTCAAGCCTTCGACGTTTTTCAACAGCACTTCCATCAGGGACTCTGCCAGTTCAAGCATCTGGTCGTGTGCGTCGGCAAGTTTGCGATCCACGAATGTAGTCTCCAGGTCACGGGTACTGCGATACAGGGTTTCAACAGCCATTTTTCGGCCTCGTCATCGGTGCAGTATTGAAGGGAGTTGCCCTTGGTTCGGGTGTCGCCAAGCGTTCTCGCGACTACTGTATTTATATACAGCTAAAAGCATAAGCCAATCCATGGGCTTTGGGTAGTGGCTTTTCAATGTAGTTGGAATCCGGGGGTTTGCAGCAAGAGAAATTTCTGACAACTTGCCGGGGTTGCGCCGGTTTCGTCCGTTCGCTTACCTTCCTCGGGCGCTGCAAATGCAGCGAACGGGCTTGGCGGCTCGGTAACGAAAGGCGTAACAACGTCCCAACAAGATTGCAGACGCTTCCTGGCGTTTGTATTCCTGTGTCATGACGGGTTGCGCATGGACCCTTCGGGGTGCCGGTTTTCTTCTTTCGTACCGGTCCGCCAACCTTGTGCAATCCGTCACCCAATCTGCTTGGCGGCAGATGGGGACGGCCCTTAATACGAAAGAGTCTGTGCCATGAAAAAGCTTACCCCAAGTCCCCCTTACGATTCACACACTGACACCCGTCTTCAAGCCGCAGCCAACCGCGCCATTGATCACTATCTGCGCCCTGAAACACCTGAACCACCTCCCGAACCCTCCTCGATTCTTTTCAGCGTTACGCCCAATGCCGACACGGAAACGTTACTCGCCAACGCCAGCGAAACCTTGAACAGTGCCCGTGAAATGGCCTGTAGCCTGGCTTTTGAGCTTGAGGGCCCACAGCGAAGTTTGCTTCTGGCGATCCACCAACTGCTCGAAATGAGTGGGTTATTGGTCGATCAAGCGTTGGATCAAGTCGCCCCGACCTGACCTAAATCACCCGGTCACCTGGATCATTCCCACGCTCTGCGTGGGAATGCATACCGCGACGCTCCGCGTCACCTCTACTCGAAACCATTGGGCATGGGACGCGGAGCGTCCGGGGCGGTATTCCCACGCAGAGCGTGGGAACGATCATCAAGCAGCAAGATAAGTGCCTCATATCACCCCGCCACCATCTCACTCCCTGTTCCCTGGCCTTTTTTCTGCATGCAGGGAAACCGTCACGTCCAACCCGCATTATCCGGTCGAGCCGACCTAAGGAAGCATCATCGTGAAAATCAACTGGGCTGAAAACCTGCGCAAGACCGTGCACCAACTGGCCGAGTCCTTGGGAAATCTGTTCGTCGAGACGTTCCACTACCTGGCGCTGTTCGCCATTGGTGCGGTGACCGCCTATGCAGCGGTGATGGAGTTTCTGGGGATGCTGGAAACGGGGCACATCAAGATCGATGACATCTTGCTGCTGTTCATCTACCTGGAACTGGGGGCGATGGTCGGGATTTACTTCAAGACCAACCACATGCCGGTGCGCTTCCTGATCTACGTGGCGATCACCGCGCTGACCCGCTTGCTGATCTCCAACGTCTCCCACCACAACCCGCCAGACATCGGCATCATCTACCTGTGCGGCGGGATTTTGCTGTTGGCATTCGCGATTCTGGTGGTGCGGTATGCGTCGTCGGCGTTTCCGTCGGTGAAGGTCGAAGGCCCGCGCCGCAAGGGCGAAGCGAGCCTTGAAACAGAGAAAGGCGAGGTTTAAAACCCGACGTTCAGCGGCGGCCGGGTGACGGGCGGCCGCTGCAACACTTTGTGACTGTCCCCATCGGTCATCACCGCCAATATCTCGATCGCGCTGTGCCCCTGCTCGATCGCAATCCCGAATTGCACACTTTGCACCAGGCGTTTCAGGCGCTGTGGGTCGTTGCGTTGTTCGGCGCTGATCATGCGTTTGGCCACGACGCCGTCTTCATCGGACAGGGTCAGCATGATGCTGCCGTCCAGCCGCTGGATGCTTAAATTGACCCGGTATTTCGGGGCGAAGGTGTCGGTGATGATCTGAAAAGGGTTGTCCATGGTGCGTTACCGCCTGATAAGAACATGCAGTCATTGACGACCGGTGTCGGGATTAGTTCGCGTTTCCTGACCACCGGCCATTCGCTCGCTGAGGCTTTCACAAGGTCCGTTTTCCTCAGTAGCTGTACAGCAAAGGGCGTGCCGTACAGCAATCTGCCTGCCATCGAATG
>NZ_JAXCIS010000053.1:0-8995 GCF_034044025.1 Pseudomonas sp. SED1 | reverse complement strand
CCGCTCTGGACGCTCTGCGTCCGCTTTTAAGGTCGTGACGCGGAGCGTCACAGGATGCATTCCCACGCAGAGCGTGGGAACGATCGATCGGGGTTTCGGCCCTGAATCAGAACGCCGGCAGAATCGCGCCTTTGTACTTCTCGGCAATGAATGCTTTCACTTCCGGGGTGTGCAGGGCTGCTACCAGCTTCTTCACCGCATCCGAATCTTTGTTGTCTTCGCGGGTCACCAGGATGTTCACGTAAGGCGAGTCTTTGCCTTCGATGGCCAGTGCGTCCTTGGACGGGTCCAGCTTGGCTTCCAGCGCGTAGTTGGTGTTGATCAGCGCCAGGTCGACCTGGGTCAGCACGCGCGGCAGGGTGGCGGCTTCCAGCTCGCGGAACTTCAGGTTTTTCGGGTTTTCAGTGATGTCCTTGATGGTCGACAGGATGTTGGTCGGGTCCTTCAGGGTGATCAGCTTGTTGTTGGCCAGCAGCAACAGCGCACGGCCGCCGTTGGTGGCGTCGTTCGGGATCACGACGTTGGCACCGCTTGGCAGTTCGGCCAGGGTTTTGTATTTGCTGGAGTAGGCGCCCAAAGGCTCGACGTGAACAGCGCCGACGCTCACCAGGTGAGTGCCCTTGGCTTTGTTGAATTCATCCAGGTACGGCTGGTGCTGGAAGAAGTTGGCGTCCAGGCGTTTTTCGGCAACCTGTACGTTTGGCTGGACGTAGTCGGTGAAGACTTTGACCTGCAAATCCACGCCTTCTTTAGCCAGAACCGGCTTCACGAATTCGAGGATTTCAGCGTGGGGCACCGGGGATGCGGCCACGGTCAGGGTTTCGGCGGCGTGGGCGGAGAACGCGGCAACGGCGGCGAAAGCAACCAGTAGTTTTTTCATTCAACAAGCTCCTTGTTCGGGAATTGGCCGGCTTCGCGCCGGCAATAGCCGTTATTTTCGAGAAAAGTGCACCACCAGCTTGTCGCCGACGGTTTGCAGAATTTGTACCAGGATCAACAGCAGCACCACGGTGACCACCATCACATCGGTCTGGAAGCGTTGATAACCGAAGCGGATCGCCAGGTCACCCAGGCCACCAGCACCCACCACACCAGCCATGGCCGTGTAGGAAACCAGTGTAATCGCCGTCACCGTAATCGCCGCGAAGATGCCGGGGCGGGCTTCGGGCAGCAAGGCGTTGGTGATGATCTGCCGGGTAGTGGCGCCCATGGCCTGGGTCGCTTCGATAATCCCGCGGTCCACTTCACGCAGTGCGGTTTCCACCAGGCGTGCAAAGAACGGCGTGGCCCCCACCACCAGCGGCGGAATCGCACCGGCAACCCCCAGCGAGGTGCCGGTGATCAGCACCGTGAACGGAATCATCACGATCAGCAGAATAATGAACGGCAGCGAACGCAGGATGTTCACGATCAGCGACAGCATCGCGTACAGGCCTTTTTGTTCGAACAGCTGGCGCGGACTGCACAGGAACAACAGCACGCCCAGCGGCAGGCCCAACAACACGGTGAACAGCAGCGAGCCGAGCAGCATGGTCATGGTGTCGCCGGTGGCCAGCAGGATTTCGGACCAGTCGATGTTCGAGAAAAAGCTCAAGAAGATTTCCATTAGCGCAGCACCTCCATGTGGACGTCTGCGGCGGTGAAGGCGGCGAACGCGGCCTCCATGTCACCACCGGTGACGGCGAGGGTCAGTTGCCCGTAGGGAATGTCTTTGATGCGGTCGATACGACCGGCAAGGATGCTGTAGTCCACACCCGTTTCACGGGCGACGGTACCCAGCAGTGGTGCGTAGGTCGCTTCGCCCTGGAACGTCAGGCGCACGATACGGCCCGGTACGTGAGCGAAGTCATCACGCTGCTCGCCTTCGTCGACCTGCTCGGACTCTTGCACGAAACGCTTGGTGGTCGGGTGCTTGGGGTGCAGGAACACGTCGGCGACGGTGCCTTGCTCGACGATCACGCCCGCGTCCATCACGGCCACGTGGTCGCAGACCCGGCGGATCACGTCCATTTCATGGGTGATCAGCACGATGGTCAGCTTCAGCTCACGGTTGATCTCGGCCAGCAGTTGCAGGACCGAGGCCGTGGTTTGCGGGTCGAGGGCGCTGGTGGCTTCGTCGCACAGCAGGATCTTTGGCTTGGTGGCCAGGGCGCGGGCGATGCCGACGCGCTGCTTCTGGCCGCCGGAAAGCTGCGCCGGGTACTTCTTGGCATGGTCGGACAGGCCAACCCGGGCCAGCAGTTCGGCCACGCGCACGTCGATTTCCTTGCGGGAAAGTTCGCCGGCGAGGGTCAGCGGCAGCGCCACGTTGTCGGCGACGGTCTTGGATGCCAGCAGGTTGAAGTGCTGGAAGATCATCCCGACCTGTTGCCGGAAACGGCGCAGGCCGTTGGCGTCGAGGGCGGTGACTTCTTCGTCATCGACCTTGATCTGGCCGCCGCTGGGTTCTTCCAGGCGATTGATCAGGCGCAGCAAAGTACTTTTTCCCGCACCGGAATGGCCGATCAGACCAAACACCTGGCCATTTTCGACGCGCAGGTTGGTGGAATGCAGTGCGGGGATATCCTTACCGGCGACCCGGTAGGTTTTATGGACGTTATGAAACTCGATCACGTAGCGAACCTTGTGGGGCGCATTAAAAATGGGATCAGCGGTTAGCCGGGCGCGCATTTTAGCCTGTCCGTATAGCGTTTCTTAGCATTTATTTCTCATCCGACCAGCGATTTGGCAATAACGCGATCAAAGGTCATAAAAAAGGAACGGTACAAAACCGTGTCAGTCACTACATAAGCAACTCGAAATTCCCAGGTGCCGTGCCTGGGGTTTTGCTCAAGAAGAGCCGGGGATCGCTCTGGCCTACGCAAACGAGGAGTTTTTGTCTGATGAGCACTAAAAAGCCAGTCACCCCGCCCAAGAGCGAACTTGCGGGTACCGACACTCTGGACCGTGGCAATACCAACGCCAAGCTGCAAAGCCTGGAAACATTTCGCTCCGACGCTACCGGCCAGGCGCTGCGTACCAACCAGGGCGTGAAGGTTTCCGACAACCAGAACAGCTTGAAGGTCGGCTCCCGTGGTCCTTCGCTGCTGGAAGACTTCATCATGCGTGAAAAAATCACGCACTTTGACCATGAGCGCATCCCGGAACGCATCGTTCATGCCCGGGGTACCGGTGCCCATGGTTATTTCCAGACCTATGAAAACCATTCGGCGCTGACCAAGGCCGGGTTCCTGCGTAACCCTGAACACAAAACCCCGGTATTTGCGCGTTTCTCTACGGTTCAGGGCCCTCGCGGCTCGGGTGATACCGTGCGTGACGTGCGTGGCTTTGCCGTGAAGTTCTTCACCGACGAGGGCAACTTCGACTTGGTGGGTAACAACATGCCGGTGTTTTTCATTCAGGACGCGATCAAGTTTCCTGACTTCGTGCATGCGGTAAAACCTGAGCCGCATAACGAGATTCCTACAGGCGGCTCGGCCCACGATACGTTCTGGGATTTTGTTTCGCTGCAGCCAGAGTCGGCGCATATGGTGATCTGGGCCATGTCTGACCGGGCGATTCCGAAAAGCCTGCGGACCATGCAGGGTTTTGGCGTGCATACCTTCCGTTTGGTGAATGCCGAGGGGAAATCCAACTTCGTCAAATTCCATTGGCGGCCGACAGTCGGCACTTGTTCCCTGGTGTGGGACGAGGCGCAGAAGCTGGCGGGCAAAGACACTGATTTCCACCGGCGCGACCTCTGGGAATCCATTGAAAGCGGCGATTACCCGGAATGGGAATTGGGCGTGCAGATCATCGCCGAAGAAGACGAGCATAAGTTCGACTTCGACATTCTCGACCCGACCAAACTGATTCCCGAAGAGCTGGTGCCGATCACGCCGCTGGGCAAGATGGTGCTGAACCGCAACCCGGACAACTTCTTTGCCGAGGTCGAGCAGGTGGCGTTTTGCCCAGGGCATATCGTGCCGGGCATCGACTTCTCCAATGACCCGCTGCTGCAGGGCCGGTTGTTTTCCTACACCGACACGCAGATCAGCCGACTGGGTGGGCCGAACTTTCACGAGCTGCCGATCAACCGTCCGGTGGCGCCGTTCCATAACGGCCAGCGCGATGCCATGCACCGCACCACCATCGACAAGGGGCGTGCGTCCTACGAGCCGAATTCGATTGATGGCGGCTGGCCGAAAGAGACGCCGCCTGCTGCCGAAGACGGCGGTTTTGAGACCTATCCGGAGCGAGTCGACGCCCACAAGGTCCGTGAGCGCAGCGAGTCGTTCGGTGATCACTTCTCCCAGGCGCGGTTGTTTTTCCGCAGCATGAGCAAGCACGAGCAGGAGCACATCATTGCGGCCTACAGCTTCGAGCTGGGCAAGGTGGAGCGTGAATTCATCCGGGCGCGGCAGGTGAACGAGATCCTCGCCAACATCGACCTGGAGCTGGCCAAGCGCGTGGCGCAGAACCTGGGCTTGCCGGCGCCGAAGAAAGGCACCGTGCCGGAGCGCAAGACGTCTCCGGAACGTTCGCCGGCGTTGAGCCAGGCCAACTTGTTGTCGGGTGATATCAAGACTCGCAAGGTGGCGATTCTGGCCGCCAACGGCGTTGATGGTGCGGCGATTGCTGCCTTGAAGGCGGCGCTGGAAGCCGAAGGTGCGCACGCGAAGCTGCTCGGGCCGACATCGGCACCGGTGACGACGGCAGATGGCAAGAGCCTGCCGGTGGATGCGTCAATGGAAGGTTTGCCTTCAGTGGCGTTCGATGCTGTGTTTGTGCCGGGCGGGGCCAAGTCGGTGCAGGCACTGAGTGGCGACGGCGTTGCTTTGCATTACCTGCTGGAGGCGTACAAGCACCTGAAGGCGATTGCCTTGGCCGGTGAGGCGAAGCAGTTGCTGGATGTGCTGAAGCTTGAGGCGGATGCGGGGCTGATAGTGGGCGGCGATGCGAAGGCGTTGAAGGCGTTTTTTGCGGCGATTGCCCAGCATCGGGTCTGGGATCGGGAGCCGAAGGCTAAAGCTGTTCCGGCTTAAGTTATCGGTTGTTTGTTAGACCGCCTTCGCGAGCAAGCCCGCTCCCACATTTGACCGCATTCCAAAGGTGGAACTCGGTTAAATGTGGGAGCGGGCTTGCTCGCGAATGGCGTTATTCAGTCTTACGCGGAATCAACACAACCTGCGCTGGTACCTTCTTCAGGATCTGCCGGTGAATCTTCAAGTCATACCCCGAATCGATGCGCTTCACCCGTTTGGTCAGCAACGTGGCCAGCCATGGGTAATCTTCGGTGCGCGGTGCCTGGATGCTCACATCACACTGGTAATTCACCACATCGGTGGCGATCTCATCCAGTTGATGGCGCAGCGCCTCAATATCGGTGAGGTTCAGCGCAACCGTGGTACTGGGTGCTGCCGGGTCGATGACCTTGGCGGGTGGCTTGGCTTCAGCGGCTTTCAACGCAGCCTCGGCTTTATCCAGCTCGACCTTGCGGGCGTGGGTAATCGCGCTGTTGACGCCACCGGTCAGCGCCGGCGCCTTGGGCATTAATGCACGGGCGCGGCTCAGGGCCGTGGCGGCTGCATTGACGTCACCTTTTTGCAGAACGATCTGGCTGCGCTGCAAATAGGCTTCGGCCAGTTGGCGCTGATAAGGCTCCAGCGCCGGGTCGTTGGGCGATTGGGCCTGCAAGGCGGCCAGCTCATCTTCGGCGGTGGCCAGTTCACTGCTGGCGAGGTTTTGCTCCAGCTGTGCGATGGCCGCAGCACGTGCGTCCGGGGCCTCAGGGGCGGCGGGCGGGGTGCTTTGGCAGGCGCCCAGCAGCAAGGAAAATGCGGCAAGGAGCAGATAACGGGCGTTGAACAGCTTCATTCCTGCGACTCTCTAATTGCGCAAAAAGCGAGCAAGTCTACACCCCACGACGGGGCAGGACAAAACTCAGCAGAAACAGGGCGGCCGCCGTGACCACAATCGACGGCCCGGCCGGGGTGTCCTTGAACCATGACAGCGCCAGGCCACCACACACCGCAAGCATCCCCAGCAGGCTGGCGCCGACCGCCATTTGCTCCGGCGAGCGGGCATGACGCTGGGCCGCAGCCGCCGGGATGATCAGCAGCGATGTGATCAACAATACGCCGACAATCTTCATCGCGACAGCAATCACCACGGCGATCAGCAACATCAGGGTCATGCGCAGCGCCGCCACGGGCAAGCCTTCGACAGTGGCCAGTTCTTCGTGGACGGTGATCGCCAGCAGCGGGCGCCACAGCGTCACCAGCAACACCAGCACTGCCGCGCTGCCGCCGAGAATCCAGGCCAGGTCGGTGGGGCTGATTGCCAGCAGGTCGCCGAACAGGTAGGCCATCAGGTCGATGCGCACTTCATGCATGAAGCTCAGAACCACCAGGCCCAAGGACAGCGTGCTTGGCGCCAGGATGCCCAGCAGCGTATCGGAAGCCAGCGGCTGGCGCTGTTGCAGGGTCACCAGCAACACGGCCAGCAGCAGGCAGCCGACGGTGACGGCAATGGTCGGGCTCACATCCAGCAGAAAGCCCATGGCCACGCCCAGCAGCGCGGCGTGGGACAGCGTGTCGCCAAAATAGGCCATGCGCCGCCAGACCACGAACGAGCCCAGTGGACCCGCCACCAGCGCCAAAGCCAAGCCTGCCAGCAGGGCGTAGAGCAGAAAATCAGCCATGCTTGCAGCTATCTCCATGAACGTGGGTATGGGGTGCGGTGGGGTCATCAACTACGGCGCCATGCAGGTCATGGGCGTGGTCGTGATGGTGGTGATAAATCGCCAGGCTTTGGGCGTTCTTGCCGAACAGCTCGACGAAAGCCGGATCGCCGCTGACTTGTTCCGGGTGGCCGGAGCAGCACACGTGGCGATTGAGGCACACCACCTGGTCGGTGGTGCTCATCACCAAGTGCAGGTCGTGGGAGACCATCAGCACGCCGCAGCCATGGCGGTCCCGCAGGCGGGTGATCAGGCTGTACAACTCGGCCTGGCCGGCCACGTCGACACCTTGCACGGGTTCATCGAGTACCAGCAATTCCGGCTCGCGCAACAGGGCGCGGGCGAGCAGCACACGCTGCATTTCGCCGCCGGAGATGCTTTGTACCGGGCTGTCGATCACCTGTTCGGCGCCGACTTCCTTGAGCGCGGACTGTGCGCGGGCACGGTCAACACCAGGAACCAAGCGCAGGAAGCGCAGCACCGACAGGGGCAAGGTCGGGTCTACATGCAGCTTCTGCGGCATGTAGCCAACCCGCAGCTTCGGCTTGCGCCACACGCTGCCGCTGTCGGGCTTGAGCAGGCCGAGCACGGCGCGCACCAGCGTGGTCTTGCCGGCGCCGTTGGGGCCGATCAGCGTGACGATCTGCCCCGGCTCGACGCTCAGCGCGATGTTATCCAGCACGTTTTGCCCGGCGAACGTGACCCCGACCTGTTCCAGGCGGATTAACGCAGTGCTCATCAAGCCCCCTGGCAGCCCGAGCACACACCGACCACTTCGACGGTTTGCCCTTCGACCTTGAAGCCGACGTCGCCGGCGCTCTTGATGATGCTGTCGCTGATGCTTTTTTGCTCAAGTTCGATGGCGGCGTGGCATTCGCGGCAAATCAGGAACTGGCCTTGGTGCGCGTGCTCCGGGTGGTTGCAGCCGACAAAGGCGTTCAGCGACGAGATGCGGTGCACCAGGCCGTTGTCCAGCAGGAAGTCCAGCGCGCGGTACACCGTGGGCGGCGCGGCGCGGCGGCCGTCCTGCTCGCTGAGTACGCCGAGGATGTCGTAGGCACCCAGCGGCTTATGGCTTTGCCACACCAGTTCCAGCACCCGGCGACGCAGGGCGGTCAGGCGCAGGCCTTGGCGCGCGCACAATGCGTCGGCCTCTGACAGCGCGGTGTGCACGCAGTGAGAGTGGTCGTGGGGACGGCTGGCAAGCGGTGTTTTAGGCATGAGCGGCGACAGATATTTGTGAGAGACGTTATTATGTTACCTGTTCCTGCCTCCTTGAGTGGTCATCGTGTCCAGACTTTTTCCCGTTTTTGTCGTATTTGTCACCAGTTTGCTGCTTGCCGGTGCCGCTCAGGCGGAGGTTCGGGTGCTGACCAGCATCAAACCGTTACAGCTGATTGCCGCTGCCGTGCAGGACGGCGTGGCGGTTCCCGAGGTATTACTGCCGCCGGGCGCCTCGCCGCATAACTATGCGCTGCGTCCATCCGACGTACGGCGCGTGCAGTCGGTGGACCTGCTGTATTGGATTGGCCCGGACATGGAAACCTTTCTGCCGCGAGTCCTGAAAGGCCGTACCTTGCCGACGGTGGCGGTGCAGGACCTTGCGGGGATGAAACTGCGCCGGTTCACCGAAGACAGCCACTCCCATACCGAAGATGCCGACGAACATGATCACGATCATCGTCCGGGAAGCCTGGACGCGCATCTTTGGTTGTCGACGGTCAACGCCCGAGTAATCGCCAACCGCATGGCAGCGGACCTCAGCGCTGCAGACCCGGCCAACGCAGAGCGTTATCAGAGCAACGTGAAGGCCTTTGATGGCCGTATGGACGCCTTGGATGCGCGCTTGAAAGCACGTATGGCGGATGTCGCCGGCAAGCCGTATTTCGTATTCCATGAGGCATTCGACTACTTCGAAGATGCCTACGGCCTCAAGCACACGGGTGTGTTCAGCGTTGCCGCAGAAGTGCAGCCAGGCGCCCAGCATGTGGCGGCGATGCGCACGCGTTTGCAGGAAGTGGGCAAGACGTGTGTGTTCAGCGAGCCGCCGTTGCGCCCTCGCCTGGCGGAAACCTTGGTGGCGGGTTTGCCGGTGAAGCTGGCGGAGCTGGATGCGTTGGGCGGCTACACGCCGGCGACGGCTCAGGGGTATGAGCAGGTGCTGGAGAAGCTGGGGAATGACTTGGCAGGGTGCCTGGAGTCGCTCTGACAGACGCCGCATAACCAATGTGGGAGCGGGCTTGCTCGCGAATGCGGAGTTTCAGTCACCAGATG
>NZ_JAXCIS010000052.1:0-51055 GCF_034044025.1 Pseudomonas sp. SED1 | reverse complement strand
AGCCTGATATCAGCGCTGCACAATCCGCAGATTGTTCTGCTCTTTAGGCAGGACACGCTTGGCAATCACGTAGTTCTTGTCCCAGAACGGCTTCTTCAGGGTATCGATGCTCACGGACTTGCCACGACGCGGTGCGTGGATAAAGCGGTCGTTGCCCAGGTAAATGGCAACGTGGTTCACCTGGCGGCTCTTCAGTTTGAAGAACAGCAGGTCGCCCGGTTTCAAATCCTTGCGCTCAACCTTTTGCCCGTGGCCGGCGGCCATGGCGTTGGAAGTGCGCGGCAAATCCACGGCTTTTACGTCGTTAAACGCATATTTCACCAAACCGCTGCAGTCGAACCCTTTACTTGGGCTGCTGCCGCCCCAACGATAAGGAGTACCGAGCACGTTGACGGCGCGGCTGAGGACGTTGCTGCTTTGCTTGGTGTTGACGGCCATCAACCCTGGAACTGCCTTACCGTTGGCCTTGCTCAGTTGAGTCGGGCGCTTCACGGTCAGCTTTACCGATTTGGCGGAGCTGGTGGTGGCGTGAACTTTAGGGGTGAAACCGTTAACGTTTGGAAGTCGTTGCTCACGATTGGTGGCGTGGGCGGCCAGTGGCATTAATAGGCAAATGGTTAGCCATGTCTTGAAAAATGGTCGCATTAGGCGTGGCTCTTTTAGGTTTGCGCGCAACTTTATAACAGCTTTTTGTGTCGTTCTAAGGCCGTTTGTCGACTGAACCCTGGGGTCAAATTCAGGAAAAACGCGACGAATTGTCGCTATTGTCCGACTCAGGTCAGGTGGCATAAGGCTTTGCGGGAAGGAAGATACCATTTGCCGTGCGTCGGGCGCCCGTAAAAAAGTCACAAAGAAAATGAAAAAATTTATCTATCGAGGCGAAAGAGGTACTCCATGAACACCTATCGACAGGATGTTTCGCAACAAGACACCCACAGCAAGGTGATCGGTTACCTGCTCTGGATTTTCGGTTTTACCGGTGCTCACCGCTTTTATTACGGCAAGCCGGTGACCGGGACGATCTGGTTTTTCACCTTTGGTTTGTTCGGGATTGGCTGGCTGATCGACTTGTTCCTGATCCCGGCGATGGACCGGGAAGCGGACCTGCGATTTACGGCCGGGCCGATTGAATACAACGTGGCCTGGATTCTGTTGGCGTTCCTGGGTGTTTTCGGGTTGCACCGCATGTATCAGGGCAAATGGATCAGCGGGATCGTTTACTTGCTGACCGGTGGGTTATTCCTGATCGGCGTGCTGTATGACTTCTGGACGCTGAATACGCAGGTTTCGATCCGTAATGCCGAGCGCAGCGGCGGTCGATAAGATTTGTGGAGATCCAAATGTGGGAGCGGGCTTGCTCGCGAATGCGATGTGTCAGTCGACATCTCTATTGACTGACCCAACGCTTTCGCGAGCAAGCCCGCTCCCACATTTACCGTGCCCACTCTGGATCGGGTTTAAGCTTGGTAGCTGATCCGCCCATCCACCAGTGTGTACCGCACATTCGCCGGCAAGCTATGGCCAATGAACGGGCAATTCTCGCCCTTGGACAGCCAGTGTTCCCCGGCAATCGTGGAACTGGCCGTATCAAACAGCACCAGGTCCGCTGCCGACCCCACCGCCAAATTGCCCGCCGGCAGGCGCAGTGCCTCGGCAGGGCCCGCACTGAGGCGTGCCAGCAGCGTCGGCAGGTCCAGCAAGCCATCCTCCACCAACGTCATTGCCAGTGGCAACAACAGCTCGACACTGCTGATGCCCGGCTCTGTCGCGCCGAATGGCGCCAGCTTGGCGTCCCGCTCGTGGGGCTGGTGATGGCTGGAAATCGCCGAAACCACCCCGGACTTCACCGCAGCCCGCAAACCGTCACGGTCAGCGCGGGTACGCAGGGGCGGCTGCACGTGATACAGGCTGGAGAAGTCGATCAGCGCCTCATCCGTCAAAATCAGCTGATACAACGCCACATCCGCCGTCACCGGCAAGCCGCGGGCTTGTGCCTGAGCAATCAGGGCCACGCCGCGAGCGCTGGTCAGTTGGCTGAAGTGCGCGCGTACGCCGCTTTGCTCCACCAACAGCAGGTCCCGGGCCAGGGCCACGGTCTCGGCGGTTTCCGGGATGCCCGGCAGGCCAAGGAAGCTTGCCGTGGCGCCTTCGTGGGCCAGGCCACCTTCGGCCAGGTCGCGGTCCTGGGAGTGGAAAATCACGGTCAGGTCGAAGGTCGCAGCATATTCCAGCGCGCGGCACAGGGTGCGGGTGCTGCGAAAGCTCTCCAGACCGTTGCCGAAGGCCACGCAGCCGGCGTCGCGCAAGGCGATCAGCTCGGCCAACTGTTCGCCGTCCAGGCCTTTGCTCAGGGCGCCGATGGGGAACACTTTGCAGTTGCCGGCTTCGCGGGCGCGGTCGAGGATCAGCTCGGTCACGGCCGAGGTGTCCAGCACCGGCTTGGTGTGGGGCGGGCAGCACAGGCTGGTGACGCCGCCGGCTGCGGCGGCGCGGGTTTCGCTGGCGATGCTGCCTTTGCGGCTGTAACCCGGTTCGCGCAGGGCGACGTTCAGGTCCACCAGCCCGGGCGCGGCGATCAGGCCTTTGGCGTCGATGGTTTCACTGGCGCTGAAGCCTGCGGGTGCGGCGCCGATGGCAATGATCTTGCCGGCTTCCAGGTGCAGATCGGTGACTTGATCCAGGCCGCTGGCCGGATCGATGACTCGGGCGCCGAGAATGCTGAGCTTCACTGGGCGTTCTCCTGCTCGAATTGACGTTGTGCGGTTTGCCCGCTCATGGCCATGGACAACACAGCCATGCGGACGGCGATGCCGTAGGTCACCTGGTTGAGAATCACCGACTGCGCGCCGTCGGCCACTGCCGACTCAATCTCCACGCCACGGTTGATCGGCCCCGGGTGCATCACGATGGCATCCGGCTTGGCGCCGGCCAGGCGCGCGGTGGTCAGGCCGAACAGGCGATAGAACTCGCCTTCGCTCGGCAACAGGCCGCCGGCCATGCGCTCGCGCTGCAAGCGCAGCATGATCACCACGTCCACATCCTTCAGGCCTTCGGCCATGTCGGTGTAGACCTTCACGCCGTACTGCTCGATGCCGATTGGCAACAGGGTTTTTGGCGCGATCACGCGGATGTCCGGGCAACCCAGGGCTTTCAGGGCCAGCATGTTCGAGCGCGCTACCCGTGAGTGCAGGATGTCGCCAACGATGGCCACCGAGAGGTTTTCGAAGCTGCCTTTGTGCCGACGGATGGTCAGCATGTCGAGCATGCCCTGGGTCGGGTGGGCGTGACGGCCGTCGCCGCCGTTGATGATCGCCACGTTCGGGCACACGTGCTCGGCGATGAAGTGCGCAGCACCGGAGTCGCCGTGGCGCACCACGAACATGTCGGCGGCCATGGCTTCCAGGTTGCGCAGGGTGTCGAGCAGGGTTTCGCCCTTGCTCGCCGACGAGGTGGACACGTTCAGCGTGATCACGTCAGCCGACAGGCGCTGGGCCGCCAGTTCAAAGGTGGTGCGGGTGCGGGTCGAGTTCTCGAAGAACACGTTGCAGATGGTCTTGCCGCGTAACAGTGGGACTTTTTTCACCGCCCGGCCGCCGACTTCGAGGAACGAGTCGGCCGTGTCGAGGATTTCGGTGAGCAGTTCGCGGGGCAAGCCGTCGAGGGACAGGAAGTGTTGCAGCTGGCCCTGAGCGTTGAGCTGCAGCGGGCGCTTGGCATCTAGAGGCGTCATCGCGGGGACTCTTTACAAGGCGGTTTAAAGGGCAAGGTCTTGCAGTTCGAGTTCGAGCGGCGTGGGACCGGACAATTTTACCCGCTGGTGGGCTTCCAGGGACAGGGTGGCGCCGACCACGTCCGGGCTGATCGGCAATTCGCCGGCATCCAGGTCCAGCAGGCAGACCAGCGTCACGCTGGCCGGGCGGCCGTAGTCGAACAATTCGTTCATGGCGGCGCGGATGGTACGACCGCTCATCAGCACGTCATCGATCAGCACCAGGTGCTGGCCTTCGATCTCGAACGGCAGGGCCGAAGGACGCACTTGCGGGTGCAGGCCGTTCTGGCTGAAGTCGTCACGGTAGAAGGACACGTCCAGGGTGCCCAGGGGCGAATCGCTGCGCAGTTCTTCCAATAGTGCCTGGGCCACCCACACGCCACCGGTGCGGATGCCGATAAAGCGCGGCTCGCTGATAGCGCGGTGTTCCAGGTGCGCCTTGAGGCGGATCGCCATCTGGCTGATCAGGTCGGCGGGATTGGGCAGGCTCATGGTGGCTCCTTCAAGGCCTTGCGCAGGCAAGGTCCGGGCTCAAACGTAAAAGACACTGTAGGAGCGAGCTTGCTCGCGAAGAACTCACAGGCACCGCGTGCATCACTGGACGCGCGCGTAATCGTTGACGTTTTTCGCGAGCAAGCTCGCTCCTACAAAAAGCAATGCGGCAATTCAGGATTCAAATAAAGCGGTGTTTTCATCCAGCCAGCCCTGCAACAGCAGGGCCGCGGCGATGGCATCCACCGGGTTGTCGCGGTAGCTGCCTTTCTGCCCGCCACGGTCGCGGCGCTCGCCCTTGGCTTCAAAGGTGGTCAGGCGTTCGTCGTGGGTATAGAAGGGCAGGTTGTAACGGCCATTCAGGCGGCGGGCGAATTTTTCGGCTCGCAGGCACATCTCGCTCGGGGTGCCGTCCATGTTCAAGGGCAAGCCGACCACGACGGCATCGGGCTTCCACTCCTTGATCAGGGCTTCGACCTGGTTCCAGTCCGGCACGCCGTTCTGGGCTTTCAAGGTACACAGCTCGCGGGCCTGGCCGGTGATGACCTGGCCGACCGCTACGCCGATCTGTTTGGTGCCGTAGTCAAAGCCGAGGATCAGACGCAAGGCCATCAGGCGTGCCCCGCCTGGCTGGTCAACAGGCTGAGGTTGATCCGCAGCTTGGCGGCGGCGGCTTCAAGGCGCAGTTCGCTGGGGGTGTTGAACAGGATGTCGGCGTCAAACGGGCAGGTCAGCCAGGCATTGCTCGCCAGCTCGGCCTCCAGTTGCCCGGCTTCCCAACCGGCGTAGCCCAGGGTGATCACGCTTTGATCAGGCCCGATGCCATCAGCGATGGCGAACAACACATCCTGGGAAGTGGAAAGCGACAGTCCTTCAAGGTCGACGGTCGCCTGGAATTTCGGCCCGGTAGGGTGCAGCACAAAACCCCGGTCAGTCTGCACTGGCCCGCCGATGTAGATCGGTACGTGCTGGCAGTTGGCGGGCGGGTCGATGTCCGGGCGCAGTTGCTCGAGGATATCGGCCAGGTTCAGGTCTTGCGGGCGGTTGACGACCAGCCCCATCGCACCATTGGCGGTGTGCTCGACGATGTAGGTCAAGGTCTGCGCAAAGTTCGGGTCGGCCATATGAGGCATGGCGATCAGGAATTGGTGCTTGAGGTAGGTCGGGCTGACATTTTTCATGTCCGCTAGTGTGGCGTTGGAGGGGCGAACTGACAAGCTGAGGATGCGCAGGAATTGGTTTGGCGTGTTGATTCTCTGTAGGAGCGAGCTTGCTCGCGAAAAACCGGAGAGCGCCGGGTTAAACCAGAAAGCTCGCGTTATCGTTAACGACCTTCGCGAGCAAGCTCGCTCCTACAGAGAGCAGGGGCGGTTAGTTACTGGACAGTCGGTCACCTTTGGCAAAGCGCCACGTGCGAATGATTTCCAGGCGGTCGATGTCGTTCAAGTCCCCGGTAAACGGCGCAAAAGGCGCTGCCAGGCGCACGATGCGTTGCGCCGCCTGGTCCAGCAGCGGCTGGCCGGAGGACTCCAGCACCTGCACTTCGTACAAGGTGCCGTCGCGGTTGATCGACACCAGCAGTCGCAAATTGCCGTAGATCTGCTGGCGGCGAGCTTCGTCCGGGTAGTTCAGGTTGCCGATGCGCTCGACCTTCTTGCGCCACTCGTCCTTATACCAGGCGCCTTTGTCACGCATGGTGGAGGCGGCGTTGAGGCGGTAGATCCGTGGGCGCTTGGCGTACAGCTGTTGTTCATGGGCCAGTTCGGCTTCCAGGCTTGAGATTTCACTGGAGAGTTGCGAGCTGTCAAACGTCGGGGCCGGCGGCGCAGGTGTGGGTTCAGTCTTGGCCTTTTCCCGTTGGGTGGGCGCTTTCTGCGGTTTGGGCGCCACGGTGGTCACGGCGGCCTTGGGTGCAGCCTGTTTCACCTCCGGCTTGGGCGCTGGCGGTGGCGTGACCTTATTGACCTTGTTGTCCTGGAAGGGCGCCACTTCGGTGGTCTTGGGCACGGCCTTCTTGTCGAGGGTACCGCTGCCTTGCTGGTTGTCCTGGGCGAGAAAGTCAGCCTTTTCGGGCTTCTTTTCGCTCTTGAAGGTGGCGAGGGTGATTTCCAGGGTCTTGGTGATCTGCTTGGGTTCGGCAAAGGTGAAGCCCAGGCCGAGGATCAACGCCAGGTGAATCAACGCCGCGAGAAACAGGGTAAATCCGAGCCGATCAGCCGGGCGCACGCCGCTGTGGGAGAGTTCGGGGGGCAGATCGGACGGGAGCGTCATGACAAGAAAACCAACATCGCGCGTTTCACAGGTGGCGCATGATAACGCAATGTTGGTTTGTGTCCGGCTGTTCTATGTCACTTGGCTTGTAGCTTGGAGGCAATGGCCGCCATCAGCATTTCGCCGATGTTCGTGCCAAATGCATTGTCGATCTCGCGAATACAGGTCGGACTGGTGACGTTGATCTCGGTGAGGTTTTCGCCGATTACGTCTAGTCCTACAAACAGCAGGCCCTTTTCACGCAGGGTTGGGCCGACTTGGGCGGCAATCCAGCGGTCCTTGTCCGTCAGCGGGCGGGCTTCACCCCGGCCACCGGCTGCCAGGTTGCCACGGGTCTCGCCGGCCGCCGGAATACGCGCCAGGCAATAAGGCACCGGCTCGCCATCGATCATCAGGATGCGCTTGTCGCCGTCCTTGATTGCCGGAATGTAGGCTTGGCCCATGATCTGCTGGGTGCCCAGTGCGGTCAGGGTTTCCAGGATCACCGACAGGTTCGGGTCGCCCGCGCGATGGCGGAAGATCGACGTGCCGCCCATGCCGTCCAGCGGCTTGAGGATCACATCACCGTGCTTGGCGGCGAATTCACGCAGCACGTCGGCGCGGCGGCTGACCACGGTGGGCGGCGTGCATTGTGGGAACAGGGTGGCGAACAGCTTTTCATTGCAGTCGCGCAGGCTCTGGGGCTTGTTGACGATCAGCACGCCCGCGCGCTCGGCCTGCTCCAGCAGGTAGGTGGAATAGACGAACTCCATGTCGAACGGCGGATCCTTGCGCATCAGGATTACGTCGAGGTCGCTCAGGGGGCTGTCGATTTCGTCTTGCAGTTCGAACCACTTCTCAGGGTTGGCAAACACCTGCAGCGGGCGCATCCGCGCCCGCGCTTCACCGTCGCCCTGGTAAAGGTCCGGCTGCTCCATATAGAACAGGCTCCAGCCGCGGGCCTGGGCGGCCAGCAGCATGGCCAGCGAGCTATCCTTTTTATAGGAGATGCTGGCGATAGGGTCCATGACAATGCCGACGCGAACGCTCATGGGGGATTTCCTCTAGCAAATAAGGGCGCATAAAAGTGGCGTCAGAGTGGCGCTGCGGCTGTTGTGGGTCAAGGAAAAACCACCGCGCGGGTCGGCCGATAGATTGCGTTCTGAGACTGTGCTAAAAAGGCTGCCATGGCACATCAGCCCTTGAATTCCGAGGCTTTTGACGCTCGTCCTGTGCAACATCAGGCAGTACACACCGAAAACCTATTCGCTGTGGCGATGGTAGAGCAGATATGGAACAGCATTCCAACGCCTTGAAAGTGATGGTGATCGACGATTCGAAAACGATTCGCCGCACGGCCGAAACACTGTTGAAGAACGTAGGGTGCGACGTCATCACGGCCATCGACGGTTTCGATGCCCTGGCCAAGATTGTTGACCATCACCCGCACATTATCTTTGTCGACATCATGATGCCGCGCCTGGATGGCTATCAGACTTGCGCGCTGGTGAAGAACAACCCGGCGTTCAAGTCGATCCCGGTGATCATGTTGTCTTCCAAGGATGGTCTGTTCGACAAGGCCAAGGGGCGCATCGTCGGTTCTGATCAGTTTTTGACCAAGCCTTTCAGCAAGGAAGAACTGCTGAGCGCGATCAAGGCCTATGTACCGGGCTTCGCCGCAGTAGAACAAGCACACTGACGAGGGCCCCACGAGGGCTTGCGTCTACTAGATAAGTGGGGAAAACCATGGCACGTGTTCTGATCGTCGACGATTCGCCGACTGAAATGTACAAACTGACTGAAATGCTCGAAAAGCATGGTCACGAAGTCCTCAAGGCCCAGAACGGCGGCGACGGCGTCGCGCTGGCCCGCCAGGAAAAGCCTGACGCGGTATTGATGGACATCGTCATGCCCGGCCTCAATGGCTTCCAGGCCACCCGGCAGTTGACCAAAGACCCTGAAACCGGGCACATCCCGGTGATCATCATCACCACCAAGGATCAGGAAACCGACAAGATCTGGGGCGAGCGCCAGGGCGCCAAGGATTACCTGACCAAGCCTGTGGACGAAGAAACCCTGATCGCCACCCTGAACAAGGTGCTGGCCGGCTGACGGCACGTTCCCATGACCGAGTCGCAAACCGCCTTCGAGCTGCTGCTGGACATCGACCGCCGCTGCCGCTTGCTGGCTGCCGACCTGCCGTCCCAGGAAACCCGGCTGCACAGCTGGAGCGGGATCGGGTTTCGCCTGGGCGAGCACTGGTACGTGGCTCCCATGGGCGAGGTCGCAGAAGTGCTGCACGAACCGCGCTGCACCTTGATGCCCGGGGTCAAACCGTGGGTCAAGGGCGTGGCCAACCTGCGCGGGCGCTTGCTGCCGGTGATGGATTTGGGCGGGTTCCTCGGCCTTGAGCTGTCGGTGGCGCGCAAACAACGGCGGGTGCTGGTGGTGGAATATCAGGACGTGTTTGTCGGCCTGTTGGTGGACGAGGTGGTGGGCATGCAGCATTTCGCACAAGACGCATTGTCGACGAGCACTGCGGCCAGCGCGCCGTTTATCCAGGGCCAGTTCGACGGCGACCAGCTGTGGCAGGTCTTCAGCCCTTTCGCCCTGGCCCTGGCCCCAGGCTTCATGGATGTCGCCGCATGAGTACCGTCACTCCCGTCAAACCCCAGGAGGCTTCCCGCAGCCGCTCGCAGATCATCGTGCTGTTTATCGCGCTGATCGTGTTCATCATGCTGCTGTTCGCCAACTTCGCTTACCTCAACACCCAGTCCACCTACGACAAGCAGTACATCGGCCACGCCGGTGAGCTGCGGGTGCTGTCCCAACGCATCGCCAAGAACGCCACCGAGGCCGCCGCCGGCAAGGCGGCTGCGTTCAAACTGCTGGGGGATGCGCGCAACGATTTTGCCCAGCGCTGGGGTTACCTGAAAAAAGGCGACCCGGCCACCGGCCTGCCCGCGGCACCTACCGCCGTTCGCGCAGAAATGCGCGCGGTGCAGACCGACTGGGAAGCGCTGCTGAAAAACGCCGATGCGATTCTGGCCAGCGAACAGACGGTGTTGTCGCTGCATCAAGTGGCTGCCACCTTGGCGGAAACGGTGCCGCAGTTGCAGGTCGAGTCGGAAAAGGTTGTGGACATCCTCCTGCAACGCGGCGCGCCGGCCAGCCAGGTGGCTTTGGCCCAGCGCCAGTCATTGCTGGCTGAACGCATCCTCGGTGCGGTGAACACCGTGCTGGCGGGCGACGAAACCGCGGTGCAGGCCGCCGATGCCTTTGGCCGCGATGCCAACCGTTTCGGCCAGGTGCTCAACGGCATGCTTCAGGGCAACCCTGGGCTGCGTATCTCTCAGGTAGAAGATCACGATGCGCGGGCGCGGCTGGCGGAAATCGCCGAGCTGTTCGAATTCGTCTCCGGCTCCGTGGACGAAATCCTCGAGACCTCGCCGCAACTGTTCCAGGTGCGCGCCTCGGCGAGCAATATTTTCAACCTGTCGCAAACCCTGCTGGACGAAGCCTCGCACCTGGCCACCGGTTTTGAAAACCTGGCCGACGGGCGCACCTTCGACACCATCGGCGGCTACGTGCTGGGCTTGCTGGCGCTGGCCTCGATCATCCTGATCGGCCTGGTGATGGTCCGCGAGACCAACCGCCAGTTGCGGGAAACCGCTGAAAAAAACGAGCGCAACCAGAACGCGATCATGCGCCTGCTGGATGAGATTGAAGACCTGGCCGACGGCGACCTGACCGTCACCGCCTCGGTCACCGAAGACTTCACCGGCACCATCGCCGACTCCATCAACTATTCCGTGGACCAGCTGCGCGACCTGGTGGCGACCATCAACCTCACCGCCGGCCAGGTGGCTGGCGCGGTGCAGGACACCCAGGCCACCGCCATGCACCTGGCCCAAGCGTCGGAGCATCAAGCGCAACAGATTGCCGAAGCGTCCACGGCGATCAACCAGATGGCCCAGTCCATCGACCAGGTGTCGGCCAACGCCGCCGAATCTTCGGCAGTGGCCGAGCGTTCGGTAGAGATCGCCAACAAGGGCAATGAGGTGGTGCACAACACCATCCACGGGATGGACAACATCCGCGAACAGATCCAAGACACCGCCAAGCGCATCAAGCGCCTGGGGGAATCGTCCCAGGAGATTGGCGACATCGTCAGCCTGATCGACGACATCGCCGAGCAGACCAACATCCTCGCCCTCAACGCGGCGATCCAGGCGAGCATGGCCGGTGACGCCGGGCGTGGTTTTGCGGTGGTGGCCGATGAAGTACAGCGCCTGGCCGAGCGTTCTTCAGCGGCGACGCGGCAGATCGAAACCCTGGTGCGGGCGATCCAGACGGACACCAACGAAGCGGTGATTTCCATGGAGCAGACCACCACCGAAGTGGTGCGCGGTGCGCGGCTGGCCCAGGACGCCGGCGTGGCGCTGGAAGAGATCGAAGGTGTGTCGAAAACCCTGGCGGCGTTGATCCAGAGTATTTCCAACGCGGCGCAGCAGCAGACGTCGTCGGCAGGGCAGATATCGTTGACGATGAACGTGATTCAGCAGATCACCACTCAAACTTCCTCTGGCTCCACGGCCACTGCCGAGAGCATCGGCAACTTGGCAAAAATGGCCAGTCAGCTGCGGCGGTCGGTGTCGGGGTTCACCTTGCCGCCAGCCCCGTAGGAGCGAGCTTGCTCGCGAAAAACCCGAGAGCGCCGCGTTCATTCAGAATGCCCGCGTCATCGTTAGCGCTCTTCGCGAGCAAGCTCGCTCCTACAGGGCGTTATGTTCAAGCAACACGGCAACTCATGAATTCAGACGGGAGCAGTTATGGTTGATCGGCACGACTACGTGGCCCTCGAATGGGTCAAGGGCGAAATTGCCGAAACCCTGAAACAGGCCCGTTCGGCGCTGGACGCCTATGTAGAAGAAGGCAGCAGCGAAGCCATTGGCCAATGCCTGGAATGCATCCATCAGGTCCATGGCAGTTTGCTGATGGTCGAGTTCTACGGCGCGGCCCTGTTCGCCGAAGAAATGGAACAACTGGCCCTCGCCCTGCAAGGTGCGCGCGTGAGTCAGCGCGACGAAGGCATTCGCCTGCTGCAACAGGGCCTCGGCCAACTGCCGCTGTACCTCGACCGCGTGCACAGCGCCCGCCGCGACCTGCCCCTGGTGGTGTTGCCGCTGCTCAACGACCTGCGCAGCGTACGCGGCGAAAGCCTGCTCTCGGAAACCAGTCTGTTCAGCCCGCAACTGCTGATTATCCCGCCACTGCCCGAGGAGGCGCTGGCCCAGCGCACGCCGGAGGATTTCCCCGGGCTGCTGCGTCAGTGGCGGCAGATGCTGCAACAGGCGCTGGTTGGTTTGTTGCGCGAAGACCACGGCCCCAGCAACCTGGAAGACATGGCACGGGTTTTCGCCCGCCTCGAAGCCCTGTGCCATGGTGCGCCGCTGTTACCGTTGTGGCAGGTGACCTCGGCGCTGGTGGAAGGCATGCTCATTGGCGTGGTCGCCAACAGCCCGGCGTTGCGCAGTTTGCTCAAAGCCTGCGACAAGGAACTCAAGCGCCTGCTGATCCAGGGCATCAACGGCATCAACACCCCGGCCCCGGATGAGTTGCTCAAGAGCCTGTTGTTCTACGTCGCCAAAGTCACCCGACCGACTCCACGGATGCAAAGTTTGAAAGAACGTTATGGCCTCGATGAAGCCCTGCCCGACAGCGCCGTAGTGGACGCCGAACGCGCCCGCCTGGCCGGCCCGGACCGCGACGCCATGGGCTCGGTGCTCGGCGCGCTGTGTGAGGAGCTGGTGCGGGTCAAGGAACGCCTGGACCTGTTCGTACGCAGCGACCGCCAGCACGCCTCCGACCTTGAAGCCTTGCTGGCGCCCTTGCGCCAGATCGCCGATACCCTGGCGGTATTGGGTTTCGGCCAGCCGCGCAAAGTGATCATCGACCAATTGGCGGTGGTGCTCGGCCTGGCCCAAGGGCAGCGCGAGCCCAACGACGCGGTATTGATGGATGTCGCCGGTGCGTTGCTCTACGTCGAGGCCACGCTGGCCGGGATGGTCGGCACTGTCGAGCCGGAACGCCGCGAAGAAAGCCGCCTGCCCACCACCGATTTGACGCAGATCCACCACCTGGTGATCCGCGAATCCTGCCAGTGCCTGACCCAGGCCAAAGAGCTGGTGATCGACTGCATCGAAGCCCATTGGGACCGCCAGCGTCTGGAGTCACTGCCCGAGTTGCTGACCCAGGTGCGCGGTGCGCTGGCGATGATTCCGCTGCCGCGTGCGGCGAGCCTGATGCGCGGCTGCAATGACTACGTCAACGAGCAACTGATGGTCAGTGAGGCAGCGCCTTCCGAGGCGCAGCTCGAGCATTTTGCCGATGTGCTCACCAGTCTCGAGTATTACCTCGAACGCATGCTGCAGGACCACGACGCCCCGGGCGAACGGGTGCTGGAAGTCGCCGCCGAAGGCCTCGCTGCACTGGGCTATTTGCCGGCCGAGAAGCCGTGGCGCCAGGCGCTGCTCGCCCAGGATGACACGCCGGCGGAACAAACCCCGTTTCTCGCGGATGCGCTGGCCAGCCCCACCTCGCGCCTCAACCCGCCAGCCCTCCAACGCCCTGGCAGCCTGCTGCCACCGCCTGCCGGCGAAGAGCCCATCGACGACGAACTGCGGGAAGTGTTCCTCGAAGAAACCACCGAAGTCCTCGACGTGCTGCACCGCTACGTACCTACCGGCACCGCGAGCCTGGAAGACAAGGCCACCCTGAGCGAAATGCGCCGCGCCTTCCACACCTTGAAAGGCAGTGGTCGCATGGTCCGCGCGTTGGTGTTGGCGGAGCTGGCCTGGGCGGTGGAAAACCTGCTCAACCGCATACTGGAACGCAGCGTTGCGCCGGGCCCTGATGTGCAAGCGGTGCTGGATGACGTGCTGGAATTGCTGCCTGAGCTGATCACCGATTTCGCCGACGATGCCCAGCGCCAGCGCGACGACGTAGACGAACTGGCGGCGCGGGCTCACGCCCTGGCCAGCGGTGTCGAACCGTCGGCCACAGACCCGGCCACCCTGGACCCGCAGTTGCTGGAGATCTTCCGCAACGAAGCCCAGAGCCACCTCGACAGCCTCAACCATTTCCTGCAACAGGCCACCGAGCACCTGCCGCTGCAAGTCAGCGATGAACTGCAACGCGCACTGCACACCCTCAAGGGCAGCGCCTACATGGCCGGCGTGTTGCCCATCGCCGAACTGGCGCGACCGCTGGATCACCTGACCCGCGAATACAAGGCCCATCGCCTGCCGCTGGACCTGGATGAAATTGAATTGCTGCTGGAGGCCGAGGCGCTGTTCCAGCGCGGGGTGCGCCAGCTGGACAGCGATCCCCATGCGCACATCACCGGTGCGGCAGGGTTGATCGAACGCACACAGAACTTGCTGAACAGCCAGCTTGAAGCCTTGCTGAATGCGCCCAACACCGGCCTGCGGATCAAGCGCGACCCGCAGTTGATTGCCAACTTCCTGGCCCAGGGCATGGATATCCTGCTGGACGCCGAAAGCTTGCTGCGCCGCTGGCAACAACATCCCGGCGAGCGGCAGGAACTGAGTGCACTGCTGGACGAGCTGACCACCCTCGGCGAAGGCGCGCACCTGGCCGACCTGCACTCGATGGATGAGTTGTGCGAAGCCTTGCTCGACCTCTACGGCGCGGTGGAAGAAAGCAGCCTGGCGGTCAGCGAGCGCTTCTTCCACGAGGCTGAACAGGCCCACGAAGCGCTGATCAACATGCTCGACCAACTGGCTGCCGGCCAGGAAATCAGCGCGGCTCCGGCACGGGTTCGAGCCCTGCGCGAGCTGTTGGATGAAGGCCTCGACCCGTCCGCCACCGGCTTGATCAAAACCGATGGCAGCCGTGCGCTGAGCATTTCCGAACTGGGCGCCGCCACGGCGAAGTTGGACCAAGGTTTTGCGGTAGACGATGAGATCGTCGAGATCTTCCTTGAAGAGGCGGTAGACATTCTCGACAGCGCCGGCCAGTCCCTGAAACGCTGGCTGCTGGACCCGGATAACGCAGCACCGCTGTCGTCGTTGCAACGGGATTTGCACACCCTCAAGGGGGGTGCACGCATGGCTGAAATCGGTGCGGTGGGCGACCTGGCCCTTGAGTTGGAAAACCTTTACGAAGGCTTGGTGGACCGTCGCTACAGCTATTCCAGCGAGTTGGCGAACGTGTTGATGGCCAGTCATGAGCGACTGGCACTGCTGCTTGAGCAACTGCAACACCAGCAGCCGCTGAGCGACTCCACCGACCTGATCAGCCACTTGCGTGAGTTGCGCCAAGGCACCGTACAAGCGGCGCCCGCAGCCGCCGCCGAAGTCGAGACACCAGGCAGTGATCCCGAGCTGCTGGATATCTTTCTCGAAGAAGCCGCCGACATCCTAGACAGCTCCGGCGCCGCGCTGTTGCGCTGGCAGGCCGAGCCAAAAAATCGCCAGGAAGTCGAGACACTGCTGCGCGACCTGCACACCCTCAAGGGCGGCGCCCGCATGGTCGAGATCGGCCCGATTGGCGATCTGGCCCATGAGCTGGAGTTTCTCTACGAAGGCTTGTCGGCAGGGTTGCTGGCGCCCTCGGCTGAACTCTTCGCGTTGCTGCAAGGCTGCCACGACCGCCTGGCGCAGATGATCGAAGCCGTGGCGGCGGGAATGCCGGTGGGCTCGGTGGATCTGCTGATCGAGCGGATCAAAAGCCTGGTGCATCCGGCTGAAGTGACGGCCGCACCGGTGGCGTTGGCGGCCACCAAAACCGAAGCGGTGCCGGCCAGCGATCCGGCCGCCGACATGGTGAAGATCTCTGCCGACTTGCTGGATGACCTGGTCAACCTGGCCGGTGAAACCTCGATCTTTCGCGGGCGTATCGAGCAGCAGGTCAACGACGCGAGCATCGCCCTGCATGAAGTGGAAACCACCATCGAGCGCATGCGCGACCAACTGCGCCGGCTCGACACCGAAACCCAGGGTCGCATTCTCAGCCGCCAACAGGCTGAGGCCGAACGCCTGGGCTACGAAGAATTCGACCCGCTGGAAATGGACCGCCATTCCCAACTGCAACAACTGTCCCGGGCCCTGTTCGAGTCAGCCTCCGACCTGCTCGACCTCAAGGAAACCCTCGAGCGTCGCAACCAGGATGCCCACAACCTTTTGCAGCAACAGGCGCGCATCAACACCGAGTTGCAAGAAGGCCTGATGCGCACGCGCATGGTGCCCTTCGAACGCATGCTGCCGCGCCTTAAACGCATCGTGCGGCAGGTGGCGGGCGAGTTGGGCAAGGATGTGGAATTTATCGTCGGTAACGCCGAAGGCGAGATGGACCGCAACGTGCTGGAACGCATGGTCGCGCCGTTGGAACACATGCTGCGCAACGCCGTCGACCATGGCCTGGAATCCCGCGATGCGCGGTTGCTGGCGGGCAAGCCTGAAAAAGGCCGGATCACCCTGGACCTGACCCACGAAGGCGGCGACATCGTTTTCGACATGCGCGACGACGGCGCCGGCGTGCCCCTTGAAGCGGTTCGGCGCAAGGCGATCAAGCGCGGTTTGCTCGACCCCAACCTGGAAATCAGCGACCGCGACGTGTTGCAGTTCATCCTGCAACCGGGGTTTTCCACCGCCGAAAAAATCACTCAGATTTCCGGGCGTGGCGTCGGCATGGACGTGGTGCATGAAGAAGTGCGCCAGCTGGGCGGTTCGATGGTTATCGATTCGACGCCGGGGGAGGGCGTGCACTTTCGCATTCGCCTGCCGTTCACCGTGTCGGTCAACCAGGCGTTGATGGTGCAGTGCGCGGACGATCAATACGCGATCCCGCTGAACACCATCGAAGGCCTGGTGCGGGTTATGCCCCATGAGCTGGAAGGGCACTATCAACTGAATCCGCCGCGTTACGAATACGCCGGCCAGCGCTACGAGCTGTTCTACCTTGGCGACCTGCTGCACACCGTTGGCCGCCCGAACCTGCTCGGCCAATACCAGCCGCTGCCGGTGTTGCTGGTGCAGTGCAACGAGCGGCGCGTGGCGGTGCAGGTAGATGCCATGGCCGGCACCCGGGAGATCGTGGTCAAGGGCCTGGGGCCGCAATTTGCCGGGGTGAAGGGCCTGTCGGGCGCAACCATCCTCGGCGATGGCCGCGTGGTACTGATCATCGACCTGCTGGCGCATATCCGCGCGCGGCCACCGGCCTTGCCGGCCCAGGCGGTCGAGGCGCCCTTGATCCTCAACGACCCCCTGAAAAAGCGCCCGTTGCTGGTACTGGTGGTGGACGACTCGGTCACCGTGCGCAAAGTCACCAGCCGCCTGCTGGAGCGCAACGGCATGAACGTCCTCACCGCCAAGGACGGCATCGACGCCATGGCCGTGCTGGAAGAACACACCCCGGACCTGATGCTGCTCGACATCGAAATGCCGCGCATGGACGGCTTCGAAGTGGCGATCCAGGTGCGCGACGACCCACGGCTGATGCGCATGCCCATCATCATGATCACCTCCCGCACCGGGCAAAAACACCGTGATCGTGCGATGGCGATTGGCGTCAACGACTACCTCGGCAAGCCTTATCAAGAGTCGGTGTTGCTGGAAAGCATCGCTTATTGGAGCAAGTCCCGTGCTTGATCACCGCGCTACGCAACTCACTGGCTTGCTGCTGCCATTGGCCGACCGCCACCTGTTATTGCCCAACGTCGCCGTGGCCGAGCTGATCGACTTCCAGCGCGGCGAACCGGCCAGCGACGCGCCGCCGTGGTACCTGCGGCAAGTCACATGGCGGGATCGGCAGTTGCCGTTGATCAGCTTTGAAGCGGCGTGTGGCGAGTCGGGCGTGGTGGGAGAGCGCGCACGGATTGTGGTGCTGAACGCCCTTGGAGGACGGCCGACGTTGAAGTTTATCGCGTTGGTGATCCAGGGAATTCCGCGTTCGTACAAGCTCGATAGCCAGCTGAGTTATGTGGACGTACCGCTGTGCCCGCTGGAACTGGCGGCGGTGCAGGTGGGGGAGCATGTGGCCAGGGTGCCGGATTTGATGGGGTTGGAGGCGTTGTTGGTCGAGGCCGGATTGGCCTGACCTCCCTGTTGATGATCGTTCCCACGCTCCGCGTGGGAATGCCGCCTCGGACGCTCTGCGTCCAACTGGCGATGCAAGGCTCAAGTCTTGCGCTGTGGTGACGCGGAGCGTCACGGGATGCATTCCCACGCAGAGCGTGGGAACGAGCGGACAAGAGCCGTTCCAGTCTTACGGTGACTCCCGATTGGAATCCATGTAAGGCAGGGACGAGAGTGACGTCTGAAGTTTCTGGAAGTCAGTTCTCGGGATTTTTGCTGGTTTTTGAGTGCTAGTTTTTATCGCTCATCCCCATCAGCAAGGATTCGCGAATGGCCACCCCTCCAATGCCCCCGGGCGTTTCTCTACAAGACAATATCGCCTTGGCGAACAATCAACGATTGCACTTGAAGCCAGGCTCGGCGTTCACCTACTCGTGGTTTTACTCACAGGTCAGGGGGCGTGGGCCTTGGGACTACAAGCAAAAGAGTCGGGAGTATGAGGCGTTCGGCAACTTCAACTATGGAGTTACCGGCACCGTCCTGGGTATCCCCGAAAGCGTGTTGTTAAGAGCGGCTGGTGCGGCACAAAAAGCGGCTGGGACTTCCCGTCCAGAATTCGGAAGCTGGTGGGGAGATGCGCCCTATGGCGATGACCATAGTGACCAGCACTGGATCAAAGAGGGCATCGACTATGCCAAGTCCCAGGGGTACTAAGTGGCCATTGCAGGCCATGCTGAATACGTTGTTGGCGGTGTGTCTGGCGTACCTTGTATTGGGTTGGCTGTTCAGTCCCGGCACACCAGAACTGGATCAGGTTGTGCTCAATCATTCTTTGGGCAATGGCAGTTCAATCTACGGTGTTCGCGACAGCGGTGGCGGGGCGACTGTGGGGTTCAGTTATCGCTATTACGTCCATCCGGATTTTAGTGATGAGCGAGCGATTTTGACCGGGTTGGTTTCGAAGTCACCGTTTCTGAAAACTCAGGAACCCTCGTTGGAAGTCATGGATGATGAATCGGGAATTCACCTGACTGTACGAGGACGAGTTTATGAGTACAGCAGCTTTGCCCTGGAAAACCTCGGCAAGAGCGATGTGCGTATGAAACTTGAGCCGGTTGCTGTTCATTAGATTGCCCATTCAGAGAGGGTGCATCAGGTCAACCCGTGCACATCAGCGTGGAGTTTGCAGCACCCAGGGAAATCTGCACGGTGGCGTCAATCTGGAGAATTGAGAGTGCGCAGGGGAAACCTTGTTTTGGACCTTCGTTCATTTTGTATTTGTTGATTAACGTCATGGCGCGTTGAGCGCTCGGTCGGATTTTTGCTTAATCAATCCGTGCAAAGCGTTCGATTTTCGGTTGATCTCGATGCTCTGCCTGCCACAGGTCATAGGCACTTTGCATCGAAAGCCACAACCGAGCTTTGCTGATACCTGCCCGTTCAAGCCTTACCGCAAGGTCCGGGCTGATCGGCGCGTGTCCGTGGAGGATTCTAGAGAGGGTCTCTCTGGCGAAGCCAAGGCGCCGTGCCATTTCAGTAATGGTGATGCCCAAGGCCGGTATCACGTCCTCAAGCAGGATTCCGCCTGGGTGAGGAGGATTATGCATACCCATTCGGTTGTGTCCTGCGGCTATCTGGTTTAGCCATGAAGGCTAAAGAGACAGGTTCCGAGCAACAACCCGAAAAGTTCGTAGGAGCAATCAGCTCGTGCTCTACGATCGGATTTTTCCTGCAACCTCTCGCGCTGTGCATGAACTTGTTGTGCCCTGCGATCGCGCCTAGTCTTCGTCCGTCATCGCAAAAAACGGTGACACGGACGTGCAAGTCCGACGAAACTGTTTAGGCGTACAAACGCCCAGCCATCCAACGGGCGTTTTTTGTGCTCGCTGCTTTATGGCGGCTGCGCGCAGGAGGTCTTCGGACCTGCTGGGTGTCCTAAACAGGCCCGGTCTTGCACACCTGCGCACGGTCGCCACCCTCATTCGCGTGCAAGCGAACGGTGGCGCTCCTTACTCATCTGTTTAGGAGTTTCATCATGTTCAAACCTACCCCCAATCCGCCCCACAACACCGAAATCGAACACCGCAAACTCCAGGCCGCCGCCGAGCGTGCAATGGATCATTACTTTCCGACTTCCGCTTCATCTTCACTCTTTACCGTCACGCCCTCTCAATCCACCGAAGCCCTGCTGGCCAACGCATCTGAAACCTTTGCCTCACTCAACGCCCTGACTTCCAACCTGGCCTTCGAATTGGAAGGCTCCCAGCGCGGCGTGGTGCTGGCCATTCAGCAGATGAGTGAGCTGGGGCAGTTACTGGTTGATCAGGCACTGGAGCAGGTTGCTCCTTCTTGCGCAGCCTAAAAACTTGATCGTTCCCAAAAAGGGACCTATCGTTCCCTTTTTGGGACTCTTCGGCCGCTGCCATGCAAACCTTGCCCCTTAGCACTGCGCTGTTCACCGTGACTCAGCAGAAAGTCTTGGGTTTGCTCTTTGGCAAGCCCGACCAAAGCTTCTTCACCAATGAAATCGCCCGCTGGGCAAAGGTGGGCAAGGGCAGCCTGACCCGCGAGCTGGAGCGTTTGCAGTTGGCAGGCATCCTGACGGTGACGCGCCAGGGCAACCAAACCCACTACCAGGCCAATCCGCAGTGCCCTGTTTACTCGGAGCTGTTGGCCATCGTGCGCAAGACCCTGAGCCTGGATGAGCCATTGCGCAACGCACTGGCTCCCTTTGCCGCGCAACTCAAGTGGGCATTTATCTACGGTTCCATCGCCAAGGGTGAGGCGCACTCATCCAGTGACATAGATCTGATGCTGATCGGCGAAAGCCTCAACTACAGTGAAGTCATGGAGCAGCTCATGCCGCTGGAAGAGCAGCTGGGCCGCACCATCAACCCGACGCTCTATACCCCCGAAGACTGGATCGGCAAATGGAATGCCGGTCATAGTTTTGTGCAGCGGGTGACGGAGCAGGACAAGATCAACCTGATTGGGGAAAACCCCGTGGAGTCCAAGGATGGACAGCAAGGCAAACCTGGAGAACCTGCAACGTAGTGGTGGCTTGAAGACTGAGCCGCCGGATCGCAAGGAATGTGATGGGTTGATGCGCTCTGCCTGTGATCGATTGGAGGACGCCAAAACCCCGCAATTATCTTTCGCCAGCCGTTTTGATTTGGCTTACAACGCCGCCCATGCAATCGCCCTCACAGCCTTGCGCTTGCACGGCTATCGCTCGGACAAGCGCTATCTGGTGTTCCAATGCCTGGTTCATACCACCGGAGCCAACAAGGTTCAGGTAAGACTGTTTGCGCTATGCCACGAGCGCCGCAACCTGGCGGAATATGAAGGGTATATGGATGAGGATGAGGGGTTGTTGGAGCAACTGATTGCGCAGACTCAAGCGCTGTTGATGGAGGTCGAACAGTTGGTGACTCATCAGAAATAGCGGCTGGGTGATGAAGTTAGATCAGTCCCCAAAAGGGACTGATCGTTCCCATTTTGGGACTGATTCGCACCTCTCACAAACACCGCTGAACGAAATGTGGGAGCGGGCTTGCTCGCGAATACGGTGTGTCAGTACCAGATTTATCAACTGACCCACCGCTTTCGCGAGCAAGCCCGCTCCCACATTTGAACGGCGCTTAGCTCGAGCCTCAGCGTTTGCTGGCGAACCATTACTCCAGTCGTAACGATCCACCGCGCAGCTTGATTGATGCCCCCCCAATACCCTCCTAAGGTACAGCCCACGACAGCAAATCCCGTGGAGCGACCATGACAACAACAACTTCCCCCGACTCGCGCTGGACGCGGCGGCGCGATGAGAAGCAGCGCCGGCTCGCACTGGTGCGATCCTTCGCCGATGGCGCCGTTCTCCCCAGCGACCGCATCGTCGAAGCCCTGGAAGCCCTGATCCTCCCCGGCGACCGTGTGGTGCTGGAAGGCAACAACCAGAAGCAGGCCGATTTCCTCTCCCGCTCCCTGGCCAAGACCGACCCCGCCAAGCTCCACGACCTGCACATGATCATGCCCAGTGTCGGCCGCTCCGAGCACCTGGACCTGTTTGAAAAGGGCATCGCCCGCAAGCTGGATTTCTCCTTCGCCGGCACCCAATCCCTGCGCATCAGCCAGTTGCTGGAAGACGGCCTGCTGGAGATCGGCGCGATCCACACTTACATCGAACTCTACGCGCGGCTGGTGGTGGACCTGATTCCCAACGTGGTCTTGTCCGCCGGTTTCATGGCCGACCGCGCCGGCAATATCTACACCGGCCCCAGCACCGAAGACACACCCGCGCTGATCGAGCCGGCCGCCTTCAGCGATGGCATCGTCATCGTCCAGGTCAACCAACTGGTGGATGACGTCACCGACCTGCCGCGCGTTGATATTCCGGCAAGCTGGGTCGATTTCGTGGTGGTCGCCGACAAGCCTTTCTACATCGAACCGCTGTTCACCCGCGACCCACGGCACATCAAGCCCGTGCATGTGTTGATGGCGATGATGGCGATCCGTGGCATTTACGAGAAACACAACGTTCAGTCCCTGAACCACGGTATCGGTTTCAACACCGCGGCCATCGAATTGATCCTGCCAACCTACGGTGAATCCCTGGGCCTGAAGGGCAAGATCTGCCGCAACTGGACTCTCAACCCTCACCCGACTTTGATCCCGGCTATCGAAAGCGGCTGGGTGGAAAGCGTGCATTGCTTCGGCACCGAACTGGGTATGGAGAACTACATCGCCGCCCGGCCGGATGTGTTCTTCACCGGCCGCGACGGCTCGCTGCGTTCCAACCGGATGTTCTGCCAACTGGCCGGCCAATACGCGGTGGATCTGTTTATCGGCGCCACCTTGCAGGTCGATGGGGACGGCCACTCCTCCACCGTCACCCGTGGCCGCCTTGCTGGTTTTGGTGGTGCGCCGAACATGGGCCATGACCCACGCGGTCGCCGCCACGGCACACCCGCCTGGCTCGACATGCGCCATGACGACGCCCCGGAAGCCTTGCTCGAACGTGGCAAAAAACTCGTGGTGCAAATGGTCGAGACCTTCCAGGAAGGCGGCAAACCGACCTTCGTCGAAACCCTCGATGCGGTGGAAGTGGCGCGCAAAAGCGGCATGCCCCTGGCGCCGATCATGATCTACGGCGACGACGTCACTCACCTGCTCACCGAAGAAGGCATCGCCTACCTGTACAAGGCCCGCTCCCTGGAAGAGCGCCAGGCGATGATCGCTGCCGTGGCCGGCGTGACCGCCATCGGCATGCGCCACAACCCCAAGGACACCGCGCGCATGCGCCGCGAAGGCCTGATCGCGCTGCCCGAAGACCTCGGCATCCGCCGCACCGATGCCACCCGCGAGTTGCTGGCCGCCAAGAGCGTGGCCGATCTGGTGGAGTGGTCCGGTGGCTTGTACAACCCGCCCGCCAAGTTCAGGAGCTGGTAAATGCACGCACTCAAACTGCACGACCTGACACTGGCCGAACGCCTGGCCGACATGGCCGTCGACGCCTTGATTGATGAAGCCGACCTGTCGCCGAAACCGGCCCTGGTGGACCGTCGCGGCAACGGCGCCCATACCGATTTGCACCTCGGCTTGATGCACGCCTCGGCGCTGTCGCTGTGGCCGGCGTTCAAGGAAATGGCCGAAGCGGCGGTTGAATGTGGCGAAGTGGGTTTGCCCTTGCGCGAAGCCCTCGGGCGCATCGGTCGCGAAGGCGAACAGGCGATGCTTGTCACTACCAGCGGCGTGAATACCCATCGTGGCGCGATCTGGGCGCTCGGCCTGTTAGTCGCCGCCGCCGCACTGCAACCCGAATCCTGCACGGCCAACGCAGTGACGTTGCGCGCTGCCCGCCTGGCCTTGCTCAACGACCGTTACGCACCGCAACCGCTGAGCCACGGCGCCCAGGTCGCACAACGCTACGGCGCTCGGGGTGCCCGTGAAGAAGCGCAACTGGGCTTCCCATCCGTACTGCAACGCGGCCTGCCACAGCTGAAAAAAAGCCGCCTGCAACAACACGGCGAACAGAACGCTCGCCTCGATGCCTTGCTGGCGATCATGACGGACCTGGCCGACACCTGCGTGCTCTACCGCGCCGGCCCTGAAGGCTTGCAGGCCATGCAACAAGGCGCCCAAGCGGTGCTGGACGCCGGCGGCAGTGCGAGCCTCGCCGGCCGCCGCCAACTGCACGAGCTGGACCAGCAACTGCTGGCGCTGAATGCCTCCCCCGGTGGCGCCGCCGACCTGTTGGCCGCCTGCCTGTTTATCGACCGCCTCGACGGAGCGCTGTGATGGAAACCTTATCCTTTGAATTCCCCGCCGGGCCGCCTGCCAAAGGCCGCGCGCTGGTGGGCTGCGTCGGCTCGGGCGACCTGGAAGTGCTGCTGGAACCGGGCAGCGCCGGCACCCTGACGATCCAGGTACAGACCTCGGTCAATGGTGCGCAGTTACGTTGGCAGCACCTGTTTGAACGGATCTTCCAGGAGCAGACGCCTCCCGCACTGAATATCGATATCCACGACTTTGGCGCCACACCCGGCGTGGTGCGTTTGCGCCTGGAGCAGGGCTTCGAGGAGATCGGTCATGACTGACTTGCTCAACAAACACAGCTTCGTCGAATTCGGCGCCCGGCAGCGGGCCAAGGCCTTGCTCGATGCGGGCAGCTATCGCGAACTGATCGATCCGTTCCAGCGCGTCATGTCGCCATGGCTGAGTCGCCAGGGCGTGGTGCCTCAGGCAGATGACGGCGTGGTGATTGCCAAGGGCAGCATCGCCGGCTTGCCGGTGGTCATCGCCGCTATTGAAGGCAATTTCCAGGGCGGCAGCCTCGGTGAAGTCGGCGGCGCGAAGATGGCCGGCGCACTGGAACTGGCCGCTGAAGACAACCGCAACGGCATCCCGACTCGCGCCGTCCTGCTGCTGGAAACCGGCGGCGTGCGCTTGCAGGAAGCCAACCTGGGCCTGGCCGCGATTGCCGATATCCACGCGGCGATTGTCGACCTGCGCCAGTACCAGCCGGTGATCGGCGTGGTGGCGGGCAGCGTCGGTTGCTTTGGCGGCATGTCCATCGCGGCAGGCCTGTGCAGTTATCTGCTGGTGACCCGTGAGGCGCGCCTTGGCCTCAACGGCCCGCAGGTGATCGAGCAGGAAGCCGGGCTTGAGGAATACGACTCCCGCGACCGGCCCTTCATCTGGAGCCTGACGGGCGGTGAGCAACGCTTTAACAGCGGCTTGGCCGACCGGTATGTGGCCGACGACGTGGCGCAGATTCAGCAGCAAATCACCGAACTGCTGCAACAAGGCTTGCCGGAAAAACAGCGTAGCCGCCAGGTCGAACACTATCTGGAACGGCTGGCTGCACTGAACGCCGAACCGCAAATCGACCCGGCGACGGTTCGCGATCTGTATCAGGGAGAACGCTCATGAGAGGCTTGCAGTGGTTCAACGCATTGAGCGGCGATGCAACGCCGGTAAGCGGTTTGCCGAACTCGCTGAAAGTCGCCGACGGTGTGCTCGGTGATCAGCCGGTGCGCTTTATCGCGGTGGTCACCGATGCACAAAACCGCTTTCCCCGCGCTCGCAACGGTGAGGTCGGTTTGCTGGAAGGCTGGGTCTTGGCCAAGGCGGTTGATGAAGCGATCGACACCGGCGACAAGCGTCCGCTGATTGCCATCGTCGATGTGCCGAGCCAGGCTTATGGTCGTCGCGAAGAGGCCCTGGGCATCCATCAAGCCCTGGCCGCCGCTGCCGACAGCTACGCTCGCGCCCGGTTGGCCGGTCACCCGGTGATCGCGCTGCTGGTGGGCAAGGCGATGTCCGGCGCCTTCCTCGCCCATGGTTACCAGGCCAACCGCCTGATTGCCCTGCGCGATCCTGGCGTGATGGTGCATGCCATGGGCAAAGCCTCGGCGGCGCGGGTCACCCTGCGCAGTGTCGAAGAGCTGGAAGCCCTGGCCGCCAGCGTGCCGCCGATGGCCTATGACATCGACAGCTATGCGAGCCTTGGCTTGCTCTGGGAGACCTTGTCGGTCAGCCAGATTGAGCAACCCACTGCCGAAGATATTGCGCGGGTCAGCGATTGCCTGCTGCATGCGATTAAGGACGTGCGAGCGAGCGGCTGTGACCTGAGCGGTCGCCTGGGCGCCACCAATCGTGCGGCCTCCAGCCATGTGCGCCAACTGCTGCGGGAGCAATGGTGAACGCCCACGACTTGCTCTGGGGCATGACCCCGGTGCATGCCCCCGCTGATGCGCCGGCCTGGGTGCTGGATGCATTGGTCGCTGGGCATCCGGTGGTGGTGCGGCGTGCCATCGCGCCGCTGGGCCATGTGGCGGTGGGTGTACGTGGGCGCTTGCGCGAGCAACGTTTTGCCGCCGTGATGCCGATCGCGGCCGTGCGGCGATGCGTGGTGCCGGAAGACTTGCGCGGTGTGATCTCTCCACGGGATTTACCGGCGTTGCAGGCACTCGCTCAGTTGCGTCCGGTGTTGGCGAAGGAGAACTGGGGCGTCACTGGCAGTGCCGGTTTTGAACTGGCCAGCGGCATCGAAGCATTGCACGCCAAAAGTGATCTGGATTTGATTCTGCGCACGCCCGAGCGGCTTGATCGCGGCGATGCCGAGGACTTGCTGGCGATACTCGACACGGCGGTGTGCACCGTAGACCTGCAACTGCAAACGCCGTTTGGCGCCGTCGCGTTGCGCGAGTGGGCCGGTGGTTCACGCCGCGTACTGCTGAAAAATGCCGGTGGCGCGCAGCTGGTGATCGACCCGTGGCAGGCCGTTGCATGAGCAGCCTCCTGGCCTTTCCGGGGCAGGGCGCCCAGCGTCCCGGCATGCTCCAGCAGCTGCCGCGCGCGGTGCTGGACGAAGCCAGTGCTGCCTTGAATGAAGACGTGCTGAAACTCGACTCTGCCGAAGCGCTGGCCTCCACCCGCGCCGTGCAGCTATGCCTGTTGATTGCCGGCGTGGCCAGTGCGCGCTTGCTGGAACACAGCCCCAATTACGTAGCCGGCCTATCCATCGGCGCCTATCCGGCGGCCGTTATTGCCGGCTCCCTGGAGTTTGCCGATGCGCTGAAACTCGTCAGCCTGCGCGGCGAACTGATGCAACAAGCGTATCCCCACGGCTACGGCATGACCGCCCTTATCGGCCCGGACCTGTCCACTGTCGAAGCCTTGCTCGCCCAGGTCAACAGCCAGCAGACCCCGGTGTACCTGGCCAATATCAACGCCGATAACCAGACGGTTATCGCGGGCAGCGACGAAGCAATGAAAGCAGTCGCCAATCTAGTCCGCGGCAACGGCGTCGCCAAACGCCTGGCCGTCAGCGTGCCGTCCCATTGTGCGCTGCTGGAAAAACCTGCCGAAACACTGGCCCAAGCCTTCGCTGAAGTGACACTCAAACCGCCGAGCATCACTTACCTGAGCAGCACCCGCGCCCGGCCAATTCACAACACCGAACACCTGCGCGACGACCTCGCCTTCAACATGTGCCGCATCGTCGACTGGCGCGGCACTGTGCAAAGCGCCTTTGAGCGTGGCGTGCGCCTGCATATCGAACTGCCGCCCGGCGCCGTGCTCACGGGCCTCGCGCGGCGGGTGTTCGAGCAAGGCACCGTCATCGCCTTCGAAGGCGCCCGTCTGGACACCTTGCAGGCCTTGCTGCGAGAGGAGGGAAACCATCACCGATAGAGCTCCACCAAGGCTGATGCTGGTCGGTTAATAGATAGAGCGGGTCACCAATGACCTGTGGCGAGGGAGCTTGCTCCCGTTGGAGTGCGCAGCGCTCCCAGGATTTCAGGGCCGCTACGCAGCCTAACGGGAGCAAGCTCCCTCGCCACAGGTACGGTATTCATCTTTATCGGATCGGCATTGCCGCCCAAGGCTTTCGAAGCACAAAAACAACAATTTCGATGAAGCACTTTGAGGACAACCATCATGATTATTTACGGTGTGGCGTTGCTGGCGATCTGCATGTTGGCAGGCGTGATTCTGGGAGACATGCTCGGCGTGCTGCTGGGCGTGAAATCCAACGTGGGCGGGGTGGGCATCGCAATGATCCTGCTAATCTGCGCGCGGCTGTGGATGCACAAGCACGGTGGCATGACCAAGGAATGCGAGATGGGTGTCGGCTTCTGGGGCGCGATGTACATCCCGGTGGTAGTGGCGATGGCGGCCCAGCAAAACGTGGTGACCGCGCTGCACGGCGGCCCGGTGGCGGTGCTGGCGGCGATTGGTTCGGTGGTGGTGTGCGGTTGTGCGATTGCCTTGATCAGCCGTACTCACAAAGGCGAACCGCTGCCCGATGAAGAGCCGCTGATCGCGGTTGCACCTGTCGCGGGAGGTCGCTGATATGTGGGAACTCATCGAGAAAGGCCTGGCAAATAACGGCTTGATCACCGCCTTCGCATTTGTCGGCGTGGTGATGTGGATTTCGGTGGTGCTGTCCAAGCGCCTGACCTTCGGACGCATCCACGGCTCAGCCATCGCGATTGTGATCGGGCTGGTGCTGGCGTGGGTGGGCGGTACGTTGACCGGTGGGCAGAAAGGCCTGGCGGATGTGGCGCTGTTTTCCGGGATCGGGTTGATGGGCGGCGCCATGCTGCGGGACTTTGCCATCGTGGCCACGGCGTTTGAAGTGCAGGCTACCGAGGCGCGAAAGGCCGGGTGGATTGGTGCGATTGCCTTGCTGCTGGGTACGGTATTGCCGTTTATTGTGGGCGCGAGTATCGCCTGGGCGTTTGGTTATCGCGATGCGATCAGCATGACCACCATCGGTGCGGGCGCGGTGACTTACATCGTCGGGCCGGTGACCGGAGCGGCGTTGGGCGCAAGCTCGGATGTGGTGGCGCTGTCCATTGCAACCGGGTTGATCAAGGCGATCCTGGTGATGGTGGGTACGCCCATGGCGGCACGCTGGATGGGCCTGGATAACCCGCGCTCGGCCATGGTGTTTGGTGGCCTGGCCGGCACGGTGAGTGGTGTGACGGCGGGCCTGGCGGCGACGGACCGGCGGCTGGTGCCGTATGGCGCGTTGACCGCCACCTTTCACACCGGGCTTGGGTGCTTGCTGGGGCCTTCGTTGCTCTACTTCATCGTGCGAGGAATCGTCGGCTAACCCGAGATTTGTCGACCGCTTTTGTGGCGAGGGAGCTTGCTCCCGCTGGAGCGCGAAGCGGTCCCATTGCATCCTTCCAGAAACAACGCGGGCGCTGATTTTACGACTGCTGCGCAGCCGAGCGGGAGCAAGCTCCCTCGCCACAGGGGATCATTGTCAGGTTTGGCGATTCGCATACATCCGGCACTCTGCCAACAGCGCGAGCAAATTCGGGTCGCGCTCCTTGGCTTTCAGAAACACCACGCCAATGTGCTGCTGCAAACGGTAGCGCGGTTGCAGGGGAATCAGCTTGACCCGGTTCTCATACACCGCCGCAATCCGCCCCGGCAGCAGTGCATAACCCACGCCCGAGCTGACCATGCTCAGCAGGGTGAAGATGTCGTTGACCTGCATCGCCACCTTCGGCTCGAACCCTGCCTGCTTGAATACGCGGTTGCCATCCTGATGGGTGGCGAAGCCTTGGGTGAGGGTGATGAAGGTGGCGTCGCGCACGTCCGCCAGGTCGATTTCCTGTTCGCGGTCGAAGGGTGAATCGGCCGGGGTGGCGAGGAAGATGTCGTCGGAGAACAGTGCGATTTGCTCGCAGTCGGGATCGTTGGCGTGCTCGTCGAGGGAGATCAGGATCGCGTCGACTTCCATGTTCTTCAGCTTGTAGAGCAAGTCGAAATTGGAGCCGAGGATCAGGTCGATGTTCAGCTCGCTGCGGCGAATCTTCAGCCCCATGATCAACTGTGGCACGGTCTTCACCGTCAGCGAATACAGCGAGCCCAGCTTGAAACGCTCGGCGGAAAACCCGGCGGCTTCGCGGGTCAGCCGCACACTGTCCACCACGTCCTGCACCAGCTTCTGCGCGCGCTCTTCCAGCACATAGGCGCTTTCCAGCGGCGTGAGGTTGCGCCCTTCGTGCTTGAACAGCGGGCAGCGCAGGGCGTTTTCCAGGGAGTGGATCGCCCGGTGCACGCTCACGTTGCTGGTTTGCAGTTCAGCCGCCGCCCGCGCCAGGTTGCCGGTGCGCATGAACGCCAGAAAGATTTCCAGCTTCTTGAGGGTGAATTCTTCGTCGATCAGCATGACAGTGACCCTTGTTCGAATGCCGTCGATTGTGCCCCTAAAACCAGCCCGCTCCCAGCCATGAACTGCACAGGCCCAGCAGCACGCCGAGGATGATCAGCCAGATCGCGTTAAGCCGCGTGTAATACACCACGGCGGCGCTGGCCAGGGTCAGCACCAGGCTGGTGGCGTTGTTTTCCAGGCTGTTCATCAGGATGTAGCTGGCGGCCAGGATCAGCCCGATGGAGATCGGCAACAGGCTGCGCTTGACCCGCTGCACCCACGGCGTCTCGGTGTGTTTTTCCAGCCAGCCGGCGCCGAAGTAGGTGAGCACCGAGCAGGGCAGCAGCTTGGCGGTCAGCGCCACCAGCGCGCCCGGTAACCCGGCGGCTTGCTGGCCGATAAACACCAGGAACATGCCGTTGGGTCCAGGCAGGGCCTGGGACAGGGCGAAGAAGGCGACGAACTGCGCGTCGGTGATCCAGTTCATGTCGGTGACGGTGTAGCGGTGGATGTCGCTCAGGGCCACGGTGTTGCCGCCAATCGCCATCAGCGACCACAGCGCGCATTGGATCATCAGGTGAAACAGCACGCTCTGCATCAGCCCGCCACCTTTTGCTTGCCCATGAAACTCAAGGCCAGGGAGCTGGGAATGCAGATCAGCAAGACCATCCACAACGGCAGCACCAGCACCGCCATCAACACGAAGGTCAGGACGAACGCGCTGTAATTCGCCAGGGTCCGCGGCATGGCCTTGAGCAGGCGCAAGGTGGTACCGAGCATCAGCCCGGTGGCGATCGGCATGACCGCGCCGAAGATCTGCTGCACCACGTCATGGCTCCACCATTTGGCATAGGCGAAGCCGGCCAGCACGGTGATCAGCGAGGGGAACAGATACAAGCCGACCACGGTCACAACCGCACCCGGCAAGCCGTGAAGGCGCCGGCCGTAGATGATGCCGACGTTGGCGATATTCGGCCCGGGGAAGAATTGGCCGGTGGTCAGCAGCTCGTTGAAACCTTGTTCGCTGACCCACTGCCTGCGGTCCACCATCATCTGCCGCGCCCAAGGCATCACGCCGCCGAAGCCAAACAGGCCGACCATGGCGAAGTTGTAAAACAACTGCCACAGACTGGGATGAGGCGGGGCAGGTTCGACGTCGGGCATGGGCGTTACCGTTGAGGGGCTTTGTGTGGGAGCGGGCTTGCTCGCGAAGGTCATTAACGATGACGCGGGCATCCTGGATGAACGCGGCACCCTCAGGTTTTTCGCGAGCAAGCCCGCTCCCACAGGATGAAGCGAATCATCTATCGGCTCGTGTATTTGGGCAAATGAAGAAAGGTTGTTACCTGAAATTGAGCAGGTGACGTCAGAATGGTCTGGGTGATAACCGTTATTCGAGGTGAGTGACACATGTATCACGGGGAACGATTCAACGCCTGGAGCCACTTGCTCGGGGCGGTTGCGGCTTTTGTGGGCGCGGTATGGCTGTTGGTGGTGGCCGCTATGGACGGCAGCCCCTGGAAGATTGTCAGCGTGGCCATTTACGGTTTCACGTTGTTGGTGTTGTACAGCGCGTCGACCGTGTACCACAGCGTGCGCGGGCGTAAAAAAGCGATCATGCAGAAGGTGGATCACTTTTCGATCTACCTGCTGATCGCCGGCAGCTACACGCCGTTTTGCCTGGTGACACTGCGCGGACCGTGGGGCTGGACGCTGTTCGGGATTGTGTGGGGGCTGGCGGTGATCGGCATCCTGCAGGAGATCAAGCCACGCTCCGAGGCGCGGATCCTGTCGATCGTGATCTACGCCGTGATGGGCTGGATCGTGCTGGTGGCGGTCAAGCCGCTGATTGCCGCGCTGGGCCCCACGGGTTTTGCCTGGCTGGCGTCGGGTGGGGTGCTGTACACCGTGGGCATTATTTTCTTTGCCCTGGAGGACCGCTTGCGGCACTCCCACGGGATCTGGCATTTGTTCGTGATCGGCGGCAGCCTGCTGCATTTCGTGGCGATCATGGGGTACGTGTTATAGCCGGTCCAACTGCTCCTGGGCCCGGCTGCTGAATATCTCCAGCAGGCTCGCGAGCATATGCGGCGGCGGTTCGTCGGCGCGGGTCAGGGCGTACAAGGTGATCGGCAGCGGCGGCGCCAATGGGCGAATGCAGGTGGTTGCCGGTGATGCGCCGAGGGCGGTGAACGGATCGATCACCGCCAGCCCGGCGCCGGACTCGACCATGGCCCTGGCCAGGGAATAGGTCTGCACCGCAATGCTGACCCGCGGTGGCGGATCGACCGCTTCCAGATAGCTGTCCAGCTTCGCCGACAAGGGGTCGGCGCTGGACAGGCCAATCAACGGCGCGCCCGCCAGCGCCATCAGCGGCAGCGGTTTGCCCCATTCGTTTTCCTTCCAGTAATCCTTTGGCGCCAGCGCTACCAATACGCCGTGGGCCAACGCCTGGGCGCTCAGCCCCGGGTGATCGGGTGGCTGCAGCGTCAGCGCTACGTCGACTTCACGCATCAACAGGTTTTGCACCAGCTCGCGGCTGTGGGCGCTGGACAGCTCGCAGGCGATATCCGGGTAGCGTTGGGTCCATTCGCGAATGGCCGGTGGCAACAACGACAGGGCCAACGCTGGCGTGGCGCCGATACGCAAGCTCTGGCCCGGCTCGCGTCGCAGGTTCTGCGCCAGGCGCCGCACGCCTTGCAGGCTCTCGGTCACCTTGTCGACCTCCCGCTCCAGCGCCAACGCTTCCGGCGTCGGCTGCAACTTGCCGCGTATGCGCAGGAACAGCGGGAACCCCAACTGCAACTCGGCATGCTGCAACACCTTGCTCACCGCCGGCTGCGAGACATGCAGCAGTTGGGCAGCGGCGCTGATGGAGCCGGTCTGGCGGATGGCCTGGAAGATTTCGATATGACGCAAGCGCATGGGCAGTCCATAACCTTTGTTTATGGGTGACCCATCTTTATTCATTGTCCCGCGGATGTCACCTGCCTCTAACCTTCGAGCCTGACATCGCACGGTTAAGGGACGCACATGGCTCAGCAGGTTTGCATCATCGGTGGTGGGGTTATCGGCCTGGCGAGTGCCTACGCGCTGGTGCGTGCCGGGATGCAAGTGACCGTGATCGAGGCTCGGGAAACCCTGGGCAGCGAGACCAGTTTCGCCAACGGCGGGCAGCTGTCCTACCGCTATGTCGCACCGCTGGCCGACAAGGGCGTGCCGCTGCAAGCCATTGGCTGGATGCTGCGCGGTGACTCGCCGCTGAAGCTGCGCCCGCGCATGGACCCGGCACAGTGGCGCTGGATGGCGTCGTTCCTGGGGGCTTGTCGTGGCTCGGTGAACCAGCGCAATGCGGCCCATCTGCTGCGCCTGGCGTCCCTAAGCCAGGACACCCTGCAACGCTGGCGTGAAGAGGACCAGTTGGGGGATTTCCACTGGCGGCGCAATGGCAAGCTGGTGACCTTCCGCAGCCTCGACAGCTATGAGCGCGCGCTGAATAAAGTGACGGACCCGTTGCAGCAGCAAGTGCTCTCGGCGGCGGACTGCGCACGGCTGGAGCCGACCTTGGACGGCGCCGGTTTTGCTGGCGGCATCTATACGCCCAATGAAGAAGTTGGCGACTGTCACGCGTTCTGCCAGCAACTGGCGGCACGTCTTGAGGCGTCGGGGCGCTGCACGTTCCTGCTGGGGCGCAAGGTGACGGGGATTCGTCACAGCGCAGGCGCCGTGCAGGCGATCGAAATGGGCCGTGAGCTGCTGCCCGTGCAGCAATTGGTGCTGGCCGCCGGACATCGCAGCCCCGAGCTGGCCTTGCCCGGCGTGTCGCTGCCGCTCTATCCCCTCAAGGGCTACAGCCTGAGCGTGCCGATTGGCGCGCAGCACCGGGCGCCGAATATCAGCATCACCGACTACGATCGCAAGATCGTCTACGCGCGCATCGGTGAGCAACTGCGGGTGGCGGCGATGGTGGATATCGTCGGCTTCGACACACGCCTTGAACCCAAACGCCTGGCGCTGATTAAACGTCAGGCGCTTGAGACGTTCCCGCTGGCCGGGGATTACCAGCATGCGGTCGAATGGGCCGGCATGCGCCCGGCCACGCCTACGGGTGTGCCGCTGATTGGTGCCAGCGCTTATAGCAACCTGTGGCTTAACCTCGGGCATGGCGCCCTCGGGTTTACCCTGGCTTGCGGCAGCGGCCAGGTGCTGGCCGAGTTGATTGGCCGGCACAGCACTTCCATTGATATGCAGGGCTTCGCGCCCCGTGCCGCTTGAGGATGTTTAGATGACCATCACCCGAATCAACAGCAACAGTCGCCTGTCTGGCGCCGTGGTGTTTCAGGACTTGGTGTTTTTGTCCGGCCAGGTGCCGGGGGAAGGCCGCGATGTGAAGACCCAGACCGAAGAAGTGTTGGTCAAGATCGATGCGCTGCTGGCCGAGGCCGGCAGCGACAAGGATCATCTACTGAACGCGACCATCTACCTGAACAATATTCAGGACGGTTTTGCGCCGATGAATGAAGTCTGGTCCGCCTGGTTGTCGCCGGGGCAGGCACCGACGCGTACCACGTTGCAGGCGCAGTTAGCACGGCCCGATGTATTGGTGGAGATCAGCGTCATCGCTGCCCGCCGTCCATAACTAAAACAAAAATGGAGAATAACAATGCAAAAACTGTGGCGAGGGGGCTTGTCCCCCGTTGGGCTGCGCAGCAGCCCTATACTCTTCCTGGCACTGATATTGAGCGCCCAGACCCAGGCAATCGAAGCCCCTCTGGAAGGCACGCTGAGCAAGATCGCCAACGCCAAGAGCATCACCCTCGGCTACCGCGATGCCTCGGTGCCGTTTTCATATGTGGGTGATAACAGCGGCAAGCCCATGGGCTATTCGGTGGAGCTGGCGAACAAGATCGTCGAGCGCATCCAGCAGAAAACCGGTGTGCCAAAACTCAACGTGAAGTACAACCTGGTGACCTCCCAGACCCGCATTGCACTGGTGCAAAACGGCACCGTGGACCTGGAATGCGGCTCCACCGGCGTTACCGCCGAGCGGCAGAAACAGGTGGCGTTTTCCTACGGGTTTATCTATGTGAAGGGCCAGTTGCTGACCGCCAACGACAGCGGCATCAAACGCTTCGCCGACCTGCGGGACAAGAACGTAGTGACCACCGCCGGCACCACCAATGAACGCTTCCTCAAGAGCTACAACGTCGATCACAAACTAAACATGTCGGTGATCAGCGCCAAGGACCATGGCGAGGCGTTCCAGATGCTGCAATCGGGCCGGGCAGCGGCGTTCTACATGGATGACGCGTTGCTCTACGGCGAGCGGGCCAAGGCCAAGGATCCGCACAAGTGGGTAGTAGTGGGGGAGGAGCAGTCGCGGGAAATCTACAGCTGCATGGTGCGCAAGGACGACCCGCAGTTTCTCGCGGTGGTCAACGAAACCCTGGCCGGCCTTTACAGCTCGGGGGAGATCAACGGGATTTACCAGCGCTGGTTTGAACAGCCGATTCCGCCCAAGGGCTTGAACCTGGAATTCCCGATGACCAGTGAGTTGAAGGCGATTATTGCCAAGCCGGTGAGTGATCCGGTGGAGTAGTGGAGTGGAAACCCGATCAAAATGTGGGAGCAGGCAAGCCAGCTCCCACATTTGATCGGGTTTGCAAAGCGGGTTTAGAAGTCGCCCCAGAGTTGTTGGGCCACCGCCAGCGCCACGACTGGCGCAGTTTCGGTGCGCAGCACCCTAGGGCCCAGGCGTGCAGAATGAAAACCTGCACCTTGGGCCGTTTCGACTTCCCCATCAGTCAAACCACCTTCCGGCCCGATCAGGAAGGCCAGGCTTCCAGGCTTGGCGTGGCTCACCAGCGGCTCGGCCACCGGGTGCAGCACCAGCTTCAAATCCGCTTCGGCCTGCTTCAGCCAATCCGCCAGCAACAGCGGTGGGTGAATCACCGGCACCCGCGAACGACCGCACTGCTCGCACGCGCTGATCGCCACCTGGCGCCAGTGCTGCAGGCGTTTGTCGGCGCGTTCGTCCTTGAGGCGCACTTCGCAGCGGTCGCTGAAGATCGGGGTGATCTCATTTACCCCCAGCTCGGTGGCTTTCTGGATCGCCCAGTCCATCCGCTCGCCACGGGACAGGCCCTGGCCGAGGTGAATCTGCAACGGTGATTCGATCTGCCCGGCGAAAGTCTCGGTGACCTGCACCACCACGCGTTTTTTGCCGACTTCCAGCAAGCTGGCGCGAAACTCCTGGCCGGAGCCGTCGAACAGTTGCACGGCGTCGCCTTCGCTCATGCGCAACACGCGGCTGATGTAATGCGCCTGGGCTTCCGGCAACTCGTGGTCGCCAAGGCTCAGTGGGGCGTCGACAAAAAAGCGGGACAGTCTCATTTCTGTTCTCTGGGGAGGTTCATGTAGGAGCGAGCTTGCTCGCGAAGAACGTAAGGGCGCCGCGTTTAACCAGGATACCCGCATTATCGTTGACGATTTTCGCGAGCAAGCTCGCTCCTACAGGTCAGGCAGCAGCGGCACCCGATTAATCAAGTGAATTCAATCAGCCCGGATCACGAAACCCCGGGTGGAAATCCTTGGGCACCGCCACGCTGACCTTGCTGTTGGTGGCGATATCAATCCCTTCGCTGGCCACTTCGGCCAGGAAGTCGATCTGCTCCGGGGTGATCACATACGGCGGCAGGAAATACACCACGCTGCCCAATGGCCGCAGCAACGCGCCACGCTCCAGCGCATGCTCGAACACCTTGAGGCCACGGCGTTCCTGCCACGGGTAGGCGGTCTTGGTGGCCTTGTCCTGCACCATCTCGATGGCCAGCACCATGCCGGTCTGGCGTACTTCCGAGACGTGAGGGTGGTCCACCAGGTGCGCGGTGGCGGTGGCCATGCGCTGGGCCAGGGCCTTGTTGTTTTCGATGACGTTGTCTTCTTCGAAGATATCCAGGGTCGCCAGGGCCGCCGCACAGGCCAGCGGGTTGCCGGTGTAGCTGTGGGAATGCAGGAAGGCACGCAGGGTCGGGTAGTCGTCGTAGAAGGCGTCGTACACATCGTCGGTGGTGACCACCGCCGCCAACGGCAGGTAGCCGCCGGTCAGGGCCTTGGACAGGCACAGGAAGTCCGGGCGGATGCCGGCCTGTTCACAGGCGAACATCGTGCCGGTGCGGCCAAAGCCCACGGCGATTTCGTCGTGGATCAGGTGCACGCCATAGCGGTCGCAGGCTTCCCGCAGCAGTTTGAGGTACACCGGGTGGTACATGCGCATGCCGCCGGCGCCCTGAATCAACGGTTCGACGATCACGGCGGCCACGGTGTCGTGGTTGTCGGCGAGGGTCTGCTCCATGGCCAGGAACATGTTCCGGGAATGTTCTTCCCAGCTCATGCCCTCGGGGCGCAGGTAGCAGTCCGGGCTCGGCACCTTGATGGTGTCGAGCAGCAAGGCCTTGTAGGTTTCGGTGAACAGCGGCACATCACCCACCGACATCGCGGCGATGGTTTCGCCGTGATAGCTATTGGTCAGGGTGACAAAGCGCTTCTTGTTCGGCAGGCCGCGGTTGAGCCAATAGTGAAAGCTCATCTTCAGCGCGACTTCGATGCACGACGAGCCGTTGTCGGCGTAGAAGCAGCGGGTCAGGCCTTCGGGCGTCATCTTCACAAGGCGCTCGGACAGCTCGATCACCGGCTGGTGGCTGAAACCGGCGAGGATCACGTGTTCCAGCTGATCCACCTGGTCCTTGATGCGCTGGTTGATGCGCGGGTTGGCGTGGCCAAACACGTTGACCCACCAGGAACTGACGGCGTCGAGGTAGCGTTTGCCTTCGAAGTCTTCCAGCCAGACGCCTTCGCCACGCTTGATCGGGATCAACGGCAGTTGCTGGTGGTCTTTCATCTGGGTGCAGGGATGCCACAGCACCGCAAGGTCGCGTTGCATCCACTGGTTATTCAAACCCATCTTCATTCTCCTCGAAGCGGCTCGCGACGTGCGCGGGCGAAACAATCGCGCAAGCCTATGCAATGCAGACCTGTGTCACAACCCATTGCGAGGTGGAAGCGTAAATTGGTGGTAAACGCAGGACAGTCCGTCACGTTTCTTCTGGATAGTCCTTAATCTCTTGTTAACTTACTCTGCATACGCTCTTGATCGTATTTCTCGATATTTCAAAGCGAAATTTTCCGCTTTAAATCGATAGGTAAGTCGATAGTCTTGGCACAGTTCTTACGGGATTTGGAACATGCAGCTACGTAACTCATCGGCCCGCTACGGCTGGGTCAGCATTGTTTTGCACTGGGGCGTGGCCCTTGTGGTGTTCGGTCTGTTCGCGTTGGGCCTGTGGATGGTGGGTCTCGACTACTACAGCACCTGGCGTAAAGACGCCCCGGACCTGCACAAAAGCATCGGCATCACGCTGTTCGCCATCATGCTTGTGCGCATTGTCTGGCGTTTGCTCAGCCCGCCGCCGCCCCCGCTTGCCAGCTATAGCCGCATGACGCGTCTGGGGGCTGCGTTTGGCCACGCATTCCTGTATCTCGGGCTGTTTGCCGTGATGATTGCCGGTTACCTGATTTCCACCGCAGACGGTGTCGGGATCCCGGTATTTGGCCTGTTTGAGATTCCTGCACTGGTTTCCGGGCTACCGGACCAGGCAGACACCGCAGGCGTGGTGCATTTGTACCTGGCCTGGGTATTGGTGGTGTTCTCCGGCCTCCATGGTGTGGCTGCGTTGAAACACCATTTCATTGATCGTGATGTGACCCTGGTTCGTATGCTGGGGCGCAAAGCCTGATGTTCAACCTCGACTCACAAGGAATAGAAAGCATGTTGAAAAAGACTCTCGCCGCTCTGGCCATCGGTTCTGCCCTGCTGACTGCCGGTCAGGCGATGGCAGCTGACTACGTTGTCGACAAGGAAGGCCAGCACGCCTTCGTTGACTTCAAGATCAGCCACTTGGGCTACAGCTTCATCACCGGTACCTTCAAGGACCTGGACGGCAAGTTCAGCTTTGATGCTGCCAAGCCTGAAGACAGCAAGATTGAGTTCAACGTCCGCACTGCCAGCGTGTTCACCAACCACGCCGAACGTGACAAGCACATCGCCAGCAAAGACTTCCTGGATGTTGGCAAGTTTGCCGATGCCAAGTTCGTCTCCACCAGCGTCAAGACCACCGGCAAGAATGCTGACGGCAAAGTCACTGCAGACGTGACCGGCGACCTGACCTTCCACGGCGTGACCAAGCCAATCGTCGTCAAGGCCACCTTCCTGGGTGAAGGCAAGGATCCATGGGGCGGCTACCGTGCCGGCTTTGAAGGTACTACTTCCTTCAACCGCCAGGACTTCGGCAAGCAGATGGACCTGGGCCCAGCGTCCAACACCGTTGAGCTGTACGTGACGTTTGAAGGTGTGAAAGCGAAGTAATTTTCGCCCGCTAAACAAAACGCCGACCTTTGTGTCGGCGTTTTTTTTTGTGTCGTTTAAGAAGACTCCTACGCAATTTCAGCTCTTAGCCTGTTTTTTTACGCGACGGATATCTCTATTTCTACACGGTCCCCCCTGACTCTCTAGGAGTAGATCGATGCTGATGAAAACATTTGCTGCACTGACGATGAGCTTCAGCGTGCTTGCTGCAGGCCAGGCCCTGGCTGCGGACTATGTGATCGACAAGGAAGGCCAGCACGCCTTTATCGACTTGAAGGTCAAGCATCTGGAGTACAGCTTTATCACCGGCACCTTCCGAGACCTGGACGGAACGTTCAGTTTTGATGCGACCAAGCCCGAAGACAGCAAGATCGAAGTGAATGTGCGTACCGCCAGTCTGTTCACCAATCACACGGAACGCGACAAGCACCTGCGGGAAAAGGAATACCTCAATGTCGACAAGTTTCCCGACGCCAGGTTTGTTTCTACAGGTGTGAAACTGACCGGCACCAATTCGGAGGGGAAACTCACGGCCGATGTAACGGGTGACCTCACCCTTGGCGGTGTGACGAAATCCATCGTGGTCAAATCAACGTTCCTCGGGGAGGGCGATGACCCATGGGGCGGTTACCGTGCGGGGTTCGAAGGCACCACCAGTATTCTGCGGGAAGACTTTGGCCAGACGGGCAAGCTGTCCCCAGGCTCCAGCCGGATCGAGTTGTACATCACGTTCGAAGGCATAAGGACGAAGTAAGTCTTCGTTGCCCTGAAACAAAAATGCCCCGGATCTCGCGATCCGGGGCATTTTTTATGGCGCTTTGAAAACTCAGCGGTTGCGGGTCAGCAACGCCGGTTTTTCACCACGTGGACGGCCCGGCAGTTGATCCAACTGCTCAGGTGTCAGCGTGCGATCGCTTTTCGACTCTTTGTGGATGATCTTCGGTGCCGGGCCGCCGCGCGGGTTTTGCACCGCTGGCTCCGACAGACGAGGTTGATCATCACTAGCCGGACGACGGTTGCGCGATTCTTCGCGACGGGCCTGGCCGTCACGCGGTGCGCCGTTGCGCGGGCCGCTGCGCTTGGCAGGCGGGGTGCCGGTGGTGGCGCCGTTGCTGCTGCGCGGGCCGTTCTGGCGACCTTGTGGCTGGCCGCCAGTGCGTGGCGCAGAACCTGCGCCTGCGCCCTGGGCCGGAGCGCCCGGGCGACGACCACGGCCCTGGGCCGGCTTGGCCTGGGGTACGTAGTCAACGCGGTTACCGAAGTTGTCTACGTCGTCGTCCAGGAACTCGTCCGGCGCTCGGTCGGCAGCAGCACGTGCCGGCTGGCTCGGCTGGCGCTGTTCGCGGGCCGGGGTGCCTTCACGGGGCTTTTGCTCACGAGCCGGGCGTTCGCCACGGCCGTTGGTCGCAGCCTTGTCCTTGCCGCCTTTGTCCTTGCCCTTGTCTTTACGACCGCCACCACCGCCGCCGCCGTTCGGGCCATCGCCCTTCGGACCGCGTGGGTTGTTGCGTGGGTTACGCACGTCCGGACGCTCGCGCACTTCAGGCTTTTCAGCCTCAACGGCGCTGGAGTCGAAGCCCATCAGGTCGCCGTCGGTGATTTTCTGCTTGGTCATGCGCTCGATGCTTTTCAGCAGCTTTTCTTCGTCCGGAGCGACCAGGGAAATGGCCTCGCCCGAACGACCGGCCCGGCCAGTACGGCCGATACGGTGCACATAGTCTTCGTCGACGTTTGGCAGCTCGAAGTTGACCACGTGTGGCAGCTGGTCGATATCCAGGCCGCGAGCGGCGATGTCGGTGGCGACCAGGATGCGCACTTCACCGGCCTTGAAGTCGGCCAGGGCTTTGGTGCGAGCGTTCTGGCTCTTGTTGCCGTGGATGGCGACGGCGGTGAGGCCGTGCTTGTCCAGGTACTCGGCCAGGCGGTTGGCGCCGTGCTTGGTGCGGGTGAAGACCAATACCTGTTCCCACGCGCCGGCGGTGATCAGGTGGGCCAGCAGCGAACGCTTGTGGGCGGCCGGCAGGCGGAATACGCGCTGCTCGATACGCTCGACCGTGGTGTTCGGCGGCGTGACTTCAATGCGCTCGGGGTTGTGCAACAACTTGCCCGCCAACGCGGTGATGTCGTTGGAGAACGTGGCCGAGAACAGCAGGTTCTGGCGTTTGGCCGGCAGGCGCGCGAGGACCTTTTTCACGTCATGGACAAAGCCCATGTCGAGCATGCGGTCGGCTTCGTCCAGCACGAGGATTTCCACGTGGGACAAATCGACGCTGCCTTGGCCGCACAGGTCGAGCAAACGACCCGGGCATGCAACCAGTACGTCGACACCGCGGGACATGGCCTGAACCTGTGGGTTCATGCCGACGCCGCCGAAGATGCAGGCGCTGACGAACTTCAAGTCGCGGGCATACAGCTTGAAGCTGTCATGCACCTGGGCGGCGAGTTCGCGGGTAGGGGTCAGGACCAGTACGCGCGGTTGGCGCGGGCCATGACGCTGGGATTTGTCCGGGTGACCATTGGGGAACAACCGCTCCAGGATCGGAAGGGCGAAGCCGCCGGTTTTACCAGTACCTGTCTGAGCCGCAACCATCAGGTCGCGACCTTGCAACACGGCGGGAATGGCCCGCTGTTGCACCGGAGTAGGCTCGGTATAGCCCGCTGCCTCGATGGCGCGGACTAAAGCCTCGGAGAGACCGAGGGAAGCAAAGGACATGAGTAATCCTGTTTTAGTTAGGGCTTGGCCCAGAGGGATAGTCTTGCCTGGCGTGAATGGCGTTTAGATGAACGCAATCCCGTCCGGTCCTGCTGGGGCTGGCAGGCACTCAGACGGCTCGCGCGGGCTTGAAAGCTGCGCTGTAGCGGGGTCGGGTGCCTTTTGCAAGACCGAAGCGTCCGGGCGTAAGCCTGGCGGAAAGGCCGGAGTATAACAGAGCAATCACTCTGCGCTGCTTTCCTGCTGCTCAACGGTGCGCGCGGGCACGGCGGATGCGCTGGTTTGAGGGCTGCTGCCTGCATATTTGGCGCTCAAGGCCGCGTAGGCCGGCTCTTGCTTGAAGCGTTTGAGTTCGGCGGCAAAGCGTTGCACCAGCAAATCCATGCCGGCACCACGGCGCACGGCGAGGAATTGTGGCTGGCTGCTGACCACCGGGGGTGCCTGGGTGATCTGGTCCTCAAGTCCGAGGGCCTTGAGCACATGCTGGCCGACTCGGCGGTCCGTGATGACCAGGTCGATTCGCCCCAGGGCCAGCTTGCCGAAGTTGGCCTCATGGCTGGCGGCCGGCTCCTGCTTGAACTGTGTGGACTCGCTGAACTCGGCGCCATAGAGGTAACCCGGCGACGTGCCGATGGTCAGGCCACGCAGGTCGTCGAAGGTCTGGAACGGATGTGGGCGCTCGTTGGCGTAGAACAGCACGAACTCCACCTCGGACAGCGGCTCGCTGGGGTACAGCAGCACCGCGTCGCGTTCGTGGCTGTGGAAAATATCCAGTGCGCCATCGGCCTGGCCCTGATCGAGCATCGCCAGGCAGCGCTTCCAGGGCAGAAATTGCCAATCCACATCGATGCCCAAACGCTGGAACACGATCACCGTGGTCTCGTAGTCGAGCCCGCGCATGGTGCCTTTGTCGTCGTATACGTAAGGCGCCCAGGGCTCGGTGACAATGCGCAGTTTCTCGCCATGGGCACCGAGGCTCAGGCAAGCGAAAAGAACAACAGTCAACAACCGGAAAGTGACAGGCATGCCCCGAGATTACGACTGTCTCGGGCTAAAGAGAAGCTCTGGCTCAGCGATCTGCGGGCGCCCGCCGGTTTTACTTACCGGGAGATTTGATCAAGTGTTCGTAGATCGCCTCGCGCCGCTCACCGAGAATCAGCCGCACCACGGGATTGGCAAACCAGTGCTCTAGCAGATGGGCATCAACGGGCCGGCCCTGGCGCTCTTCCTGATTTTGCCGGGCCTTGTCCCACCAAACCGGGCCACACGCCTGGTCGAACTCGTTTTCATGCTCATAGCAGCCGTAGAGGATTTCCCGGATGAACTGCTGCTGGTGCTTGGGCAATATCAGGGTGATCAGCTTGTACATCAGCCGTTGCAGGCGCGGCGGGCGCGGCAGATGGGCGGAGACCTGGCGGGTATCGTCGAGGGCCGTGACGCTGGTGGGGTTCGCCGCATGCTTGGCGATCCATGCCTTGACCTTGGCCCGGAACAGCTGCTTGCGGCTCCAGTAGTGGTGGATCAGGTCCGGGCATTCGCGCACGTTGAGGGTGCGATAAGCGGCGATGGACAGGCAGAACTCTTCCAGGGTGTAGGCACCCTGGGCATGGGGAAACAGTTCGTCCATCAGCTCGATCGAACGGTCGAGAATGTGCGCGTCCTGCTGCGTCAGGCCCATGACCCCGGAGTTGAGGGTCATCATGTCGTCGTCGGCCACGCCCATGTCCAGCAGGCGTTGGTACAGGGCGCTGTACAGAATGCTTTCGTGGTTGTCGCCGTACTTGGTGTAGAAGGCGTTGCACAGCAGGGTGCCGGGCTGCACGCGTTCAAACAGCGCCAAGGGCGAGTGGTGGAAAAACGTGTCGGTGTCGATCAGCAGCGCCACTTCGGACTCTTGCAGCACCTGCCGCAGCACCACGTGCTTGGTGCGGAAGTGGTAGCCATGGGGCTCGCTCCAGCGTTTACGCGTGGCTTCATCCAGCGGGCGCACCCGTACCGGCAGCAGGCGATAAGGCTCGGGATTGTCGCTGAAGACCTGGATATCGATGCCGGCATCCGGCGTATCCCGCAGGAAGGCCAAGGCACTGGCGATACTGAATACCGCTTCCTGATGGTAAGTCTCGGCGCCGAATACCAGGTACACCAGTTGCGGGCGGGACGTCGGGGCGGTTGTATTCATGGACTGCAGAATTCCGTGGGCGTTTAGAACGGCAAAGGCCCTCGATATGAGGGCCCTGGCATTTCGGAGCAGACCTTAGCGTGGCAGCTTCAGGTTGTTCCAGACAGCGAGGCTTGGCTCAGCCTGGTTCAGGGTATAGAAGTGCAACCCTGGCGCGCCACCTTGCAACAATTGTTCACACATTTCGCTGATGACCTGCTCGCCGAACGCCTGGATGCTCTTGACGTCGTCGCCGTAGGCTTCCAGTTGTTTGCGAATCCAGCGTGGGATTTCCGCGCCGCAGGCGTCAGAGAAACGCGCCAGTTTGCTGTAGTTGGTGATCGGCATGATGCCCGGCACGATCGGGATATTCACACCCATCGCCTGTACACGTTCAACGAAGTAGAAGTAGCTCTCTGCGTTGAAGAAGTACTGGGTGATTGCGCTGTTGGCGCCGGCGTTGGCTTTGCGCACGAAGTTCTGCAAATCGTCTTCGAAATTGCGCGCCTGGGGGTGCATCTCCGGATAAGCGGCCACTTCGATATGGAAGTGATCGCCGGTTTCTTCGCGGATGAAGCTCACCAGGTCATTGGCGTAGCGCAGCTCGCCGCTGGCCATGCCCATGCCGGACGGCAGGTCACCGCGCAGGGCGACGATGCGCTTGATGCCGGCTTGCTTGTATTGGGTCAGCAGGCTGCGCAGGTCGGCCTTGCTGTCGCCCACGCAGGACAAATGCGGAGCAGCAGGGACTTTGACTTCGCTTTCCAGCTGCAACACGGTGTTGATCGTGCGATCGCGGGTGGAGCCACCGGCACCGTAGGTGCAGGAGAAGAAATCGGGGTTGAAGCTGGCCAACTGCTTGGCAGTCGCCATCAGTTTTTCATGCCCAGCATCGGTCTTGGTCGGGAAGAACTCGAAGCTGTAGCGACGGTCTTGGGACATGGTCGTATCCTTGGAAACTCAAAACTGGAAGGCTTACACCGTCAATGTGGGAGCGGGCTTGCTCGCGAATGCGGTGGGTCAGCCATGATTGCTTCGACTGACACTCCGTATTCGCGAGCAAGCCCGCTCCCACACAAGCCCGCTCCGACAGGGAGAGAGCCGGTTACTTAGTAGCGGTAAGCGTGCGGCTTGAACGGGCCTTCGACCGTCACGCCGATGTAGTCGGCCTGGGTCTTGGTCAGTTGAGTCACTACGCCGCCGAAGCCGCGGACCATTTCCAGGGCCACTTCTTCGTCGAGTTTCTTCGGCAGTACTTCCACGGTCAGGCGCTCGGCTTTCTGGGCTGGCGACAGGTCGGCGTATTTCTGGCCGAACAGGAAGATCTGCGCCAGAACCTGGTTGGCGAACGAGCCATCCATGATGCGGCTTGGGTGGCCAGTGGCGTTGCCCAGGTTCACCAGACGGCCTTCGGCCAGCAGGATCAGGTAGTCATCGTTCTGCGGGTCGAAATCACCAGCACCGGTACGGTGAACCTTGTGTACCTGTGGCTTCACTTCTTCCCATGCCCAGTTCTTGCGCATGAAAGCGGTGTCGATTTCGTTGTCGAAGTGACCGATGTTGCACACCACGGCGCGCTTTTTCAGGGCCTTGAGCATGTTCGAGTCGCACACATTCACGTTGCCGGTGGTGGTCACGATCAGGTCGATCTTGCCCAGCAGCGCTTTGTCGATGCTCGCTTCGGTGCCGTCGTTCTGGCCGTTGATGAACGGCGAAACCACTTCGAAACCGTCCATGCAGGCTTGCATGGCGCAGATTGGGTCAACTTCGGAGACTTTAACGATCATGCCTTCCTGACGCAGGGACTGGGACGAACCCTTGCCCACGTCACCGTAGCCGATCACCAGCGCTTGCTTGCCGGACAACAGGTGGTCGGTGCCACGCTTGATCGCATCGTTCAGGCTATGACGGCAGCCGTACTTGTTGTCGTTCTTGCTCTTGGTCACCGAATCATTGACGTTGATGGCCGGGATTTTCAGCTCGCCCTTGGCCAGCATGTCCAGCAGGCGGTGAACGCCGGTGGTGGTTTCTTCGGTCACGCCGTGGACGCGGTCGAGGATCTGCGGGTATTTCTTGTGCAGCAGCTCGGTCAGGTCGCCGCCGTCGTCGAGGATCATGTTGGCATCCCATGGCTTGCCATCCTTGAGGATGGTTTGCTCCAGGCACCACTCGTACTCTTCTTCTGTCTCGCCTTTCCAGGCGTAAACAGCGATCCCGGCAGCAGCGATAGCGGCAGCAGCCTGGTCTTGAGTCGAGAAAATGTTGCAGGACGACCAACGTACTTCGGCACCCAGGGCAACCAGGGTTTCGATCAGCACGGCAGTCTGAATGGTCATGTGGATGCAGCCGAGAATCTTCGCGCCCTTGAGCGGCTGCTCAGCGGCGTACTTGCGGCGCAGGCCCATCAGGGCTGGCATTTCGGATTCGGCGATAAAGGTTTCGCGACGGCCCCAGGCAGCGAGGGACATGTCGGCGACTTTGTAGTCGGTAAAACCTGCAGGCGTGATTACAGCGCTCATGAAGAGCCTCCATTCGTAGTGTGCGAATGGGCGCCGTTGTGCGTTTAGTATCAGGCCCAATTAACCAGGCCAGACAACGCCCCATCCGAGCCTGACAGGTCGAGCCTGCTGCAGCGCCCCTCGGACAGGTGGCGGGAGAACGGTATCAATCGAAGATGACCGTTTTGAAGCGGAGGCGATTATAGCCGCCTGCGCCTGACTTCTAAAGCCTTTCTGTCGGCGGCATGAAGATCGCTCATGGGGTTGATAGGCAATGGCTCATAGAGCTTGGGGCCGGCCTCTGCCATGATGTTGACCATCATTTCGCAACACGCTTTGGAGTGAACATGAACTTCCACACCCGCAAATGGGTAAAACCCGAAGACCTCAACCCCAACGGCACCCTGTTCGGTGGCAGCCTGCTGCGCTGGATCGACGAAGAGGCCGCCATCTACGCGATTGTCCAGTTGGGCAACCAGCGGGTGGTGACCAAGTACATTTCTGAAATCAACTTTGTCAGCGCCTCGCGCCAGGGCGACATCATCGAGTTGGGCATCACCGCCACCGAGTTCGGCCGCACCTCCATCACCCTGACCTGCGAAGTGCGTAACAAGATCACGCGCAAGAGCATTCTGACGGTGGAAAAAATGGTCTTCGTGAACCTGGGCGAAGACGGTTTGCCGGCGCCCCATGGCCGCACCGAGATCAAGTACGTGAAGGATCAGTTTCAGTCGGAAGGCATCGGCGAGTAATCCTGCGCAGGGCCAGTGAACGCTCTTGATCAACCATGGGTCGTACCTGAATATCGCCCCCCGTTCAGGTATCACCATGGCCACCCAAGAAGACGGCAAGACCCCCAATCTGTCGCAGGAAGAGCAGCACGACGTCGACAAGAACCAGCCGCCTCGCGCGGCGGTTCTGCATGAAATCATCCGCACTCAAGGCGACCAGGAACTGGAGCGCAATGTCGCCGCGTTGTGGTGGTCGGCGCTGGCCGCTGGCCTGACCATGGGCCTGTCGCTGATGGGCATGGGCTTGCTCAACTCGCGCCTGCCGGATGGCGAAGAGTTCAAGGTGATCGCCAGTTTTGGCTACTGCGCAGGTTTTCTGGCGGTGATCCTCGCCCGTCAGCAGTTGTTCACCGAAAACACCCTGACAGCGGTGTTGCCGGTGATGAGCAAACCCACGCTGAATAATTTCGGACGTCTGCTGCGTTTATGGGCAGTGGTGCTGGTGGGCAACCTGTGCGGCACCTTGCTGGTGGCGTACGTGATGCTGCACTTGCCGATCTTTGACACCAAGACCGACCTGGCCTTCCTGGAAATCGGGCGCAAGGTCATGGAAAACGACGCCTCCCAGATGTTCGCCAAGGGCATTGTCTCCGGCTGGATGATCGCCACCATGGTCTGGATGATCCCGTCCATGGAAAGCGCCAAAATCTGGATCATCATCCTGATCACCTACCTGATGGCACTGGGAGACTTCACCCACATCGTGGTGGGTTCGGCGGAAGTGTCGTACCTGGTATTTGCCGGCGAGTTGCCGTGGAAAGACTTCTGGCTGGTGTTCGCCGGGCCGACACTGGCGGGCAATATCATCGGCGGCAGCTTTATCTTTGCGCTGATCAGCCATGCGCAGATTCGCAGCGAAAGCAGCCTGCCAGGCAAAGCCGCTGCGGACCCGAGGCATCCGCAGCAGATCAAAAAGGATCAGTGAGTCTCCGGCGCCGCAGCAGGCGCCGGATCATCCTTGGTCACGTGCTTGACCAGCTTGCCGATGCTCAAGCCCTGCAACAGGATCGAGGACAGCACCACGATGTAGGTGATGCTCAGCAGCAAGTCGCGCTCCGGGCCCAACGGCAGGGCCAGTGCCAATGCCACGGAAACCCCACCGCGCAAGCCGCCCCATGTAAGGATGCGGATGGTGCCGCGGGGCACCGTGCGCCAGCGCCGCAGCAGCAGGATCGCCGGGGCGACCGTCAGCAGGCGTGACAACAGGATCGCCACCGCCAGCAAACTGGCGGCCAGCACGTGCAGCCAGTTGAACGGCAACAGCAGCAATTCCATGCCGATCAGCGCGAACAGCAGGGCGTTGAGCATGTCATCCAGCAGTTCCCAGAAACCGTCCAGGTAGCGACGGGTCATGTCGTTCATTGCCAGCTTGCGGCCCAGGTTGCCGATGATCAGTCCCGCCACCACCATCGCAATCGGTGCCGAGACGTGCAACTCGGTGGCCATTGCCGAGCCGCCGATCACCAGGGCGAGGGTCAGCATCACTTCGATCTGGTACTGCTCGATGCTCTTGATCATCAGGTACACGATGTAGCCGATCAGCCCGCCGAACACCACGCCACCGATCGCCTCATGGGCAAACAGCATGGCCGTGGCGCCAACCGTAGGCGTCTCGCCCAGTTGCGCGATGCCCAACAACACCGTGAACACCACCACCGCTGTGCCGTCGTTGAACAGCGATTCGCCGACAATGGTGGTCTTCAGCGGCTTGGACGCGTTGGCGGTTCGTAGCACACCGAGTACGGCAATCGGGTCGGTGGGGGAAATCAGCGCGCCGAACAGCAGGCAATACAGGAAGCTTACGTGCCAGCCGAACAGGGCAAAGATGTAGAAGGCCAGGCTGCCGATCACCACCGTGGCGATCAATACGCCGAAGGTGGCGAGCAGGCCGATGGGCCAGCGGTAGCTGCGCAGGTCGCTCAGGTTGACGTGCAGGGCGCCGGCGAACAGCAGGAACGAGAGCATCCAGTTCATCAGCAAGTCGCCGAAGTCGATCTGGCCGATCAACTGCTGAATGCGTTCTTCAAGGCCGGGGTAACCGATAAAGCTCAAACCTTGCAGCAGCAGGGAAAACATCAGTGCCGTCACCATCACACCGATAGTGGGCGGCAGGCCGATGAAGCGGTAGTTCACATAAGTGAGCAGGGTGGTGAGGCAAATAAACGCAGCGACAAGTTCAAGCATCCGGGGTCCTTGGATGGGGGGTGAGTAGTTAGTTGGATAGGTGGACCGCAGCGAGGCGGCGACGTTGCAAGCAGATGGAGAAAAGTGCCGTCAGGCATACGCTCGGGTCGATGAGGATCGGGCAGCAGCAAAAAATTATGGGTAGAGGTCTTTGCGCAACTGAGTGCGGCGTGGTTGGCTTTAGTATAAACAGGTGCTGACATATGGCGCATCAATTCTGCTGTTTCTGACTGGGGAGTCACGAGTGATTGCAACAGCTCTGGTACTGGTAGCGGCGCTGCTGCATGCGACGTGGAACACCTTGATCAAATTCAGCGGCGAGCGCCTGTTGGTGATCGCGTGCATGGACACGGTGGCGTTGCTGTTTGTCTTGCTGGCGGTAGGTTTCGTGTCGTTGCCGCCGCTGGAAATCTGGCCATGGATCATCGCCTCGGCGCTGTTTGAATTGCTCTATCGCTACCTGCTGATCCAGGCCTATCGGGTGGGTGACCTGGGGTTGGTGTACCCGTTGATGCGTGGGCTGTCACCTCTGGTGGTGCTGGTGCTGACGCTGGTGTTTGCCGGTGAGGTGCTCAGCACCCAACAGATCCTCGGCATTCTGCTGATTCCGTTCGGCATGCTGTGCCTGTTGTGGCAAGGCGGTGGTGGCGAGCGGTTGCCCTGGTCGATGTTGCCGGTGGTGGCGCTGATTGGCCTGTGCATCGGCTGCTACACCTTCCTCGATGGCCAGGCGTTGCGCCGTTGGTCACACCCGCTGGATTACCTGGTGTGGCTGACGCTGATCAGCGCCTGGCCGTTTCCGTTGCTGGCGATGGTGCGCAAGCGGGCGGCGTTCGGGCTGTTCTGGCGTACCCAGTGGCGGCTGGGGCTGAGCGTCGGGTTGTGCGTGTTGTTGAGCTACGCTCTGGTGCTTTGGGCCATGCAGTTGGGCTCGATTGCCGAGGCTGCCGCGCTGCGGGAAGTCAGCGTGATCCTGGTGGTGCTGTTCGGTATGCGTTACCTGAAAGAACCTTTCGGCCGCCCGCGGCTCATAGCCTGTGGGTTGGTGCTGATCGGCATGTTCGTGATGAAGCTCTAACCGTCGGACAAAACTAAAAAAGGAATGGGTTATGACAGTCGCTTTCTGGTGTGTGTTGATCGCAATTTTTCTGCCGTACCTGTGCACGGGCGTGGCCAAGTTCAGCGGTGGCAAGTTCGGGCCCCGGGATAACCATGATCCGCGTGCCTTCCTGGATACGCTGGAGGGGTTTGCCAAGCGTGCCCACAGTGCGCAACTCAACAGCTTTGAAGTGACCCCGGCCTTTGCGGCGGCGGTGATCATCGCCCATTTGGCCGGCGCGGCGTCGCTGGTGACGATCAACGTGCTGGCGGTGCTGTTTATTACCAGCCGGTTGCTTTACATCATCTGCTATCTGGCGGACTGGGCGATCCTGCGGTCGGTGGTGTGGGCGGTGGGGATGGCGTTGATTGCGAGTTTCTTCTTCGTCTCGATCTAAAGCCTGACACTG